>JBDRBK010000040.1:0-31312 GCA_043822705.1 Fidelibacterota bacterium | reverse complement strand
GAAGGAAAGAAAAAAACGATTGATCGGTCAACGTAACCAACGTAGACTTTACTGGTCAAATCAGAATCATTGCCAATTAACCGGAAATGGATTATAGCGAATTAAATGCTGCTTATGCGACATCGTTCAAAAATCGCGGCGACAGAGTAACGCTGATAGCTTTTAACAATGATATTCTGTCAATCAGTACCGGGGAAAGTATGGAAAAGTTACCATTAAATGAGCTATCAAAAATCTGGATTACAGCAGCTACAGAGAAGAAATTGGCTGCGCCCTATGTTGCTGTCTGCGGGTTAATCGGCGCGCTCTATAGCGGTTACCATGGCGCTCAGTTACTGGACGATTGGTTTGGTTTTGAGATAAAAGACACTAATGAGAAAACTTTTGTGCCGGTGGGAATGTGGTTGATTATAAGTTCTGCGCCAGGCACCATCGTTGGTTATATGGTGGGGACAGTGATAGGTAGTCTAAGTACTGATAAATACAATATCTCTGACATGCAAAAGCTGGAAATAAGGGAGCAGCGTCGATTCATTGAATCGCTGATTGACTAAGCCGGACTGTCATTCCAGATTTCCCGGATGATCTTCCAGTCGCCGGGGGACATTCGTCGCAGAATGTGGATTCCCTTCCCGGCAATGCTGTTTTCCGATCCGTTCGTTTTTGAAGTCACTTGCCAGCGATAAGTGTAAGAATGTACGGCCAGGTCGCCGGCAATCGATATATCATCGTGAGTGAATTCCAACCACTGTACGGAGAAATGGTCCAGAAAGATTTTTAACCATCCTCGTAATTCATTGCCGGATTTTGAAATACTATTCGGCGGCATGAAAACACAATTCCCCCCTAAGACCGACTCATAAGCCGCAAAGTCGGACCGCTCTGCCGCACTGATTTCGCGTTCGATTACCGCCAACACGGCCTTCTTTTCAATATTAATATCTTCGGACATATTATTTGCTCCCCAAAGTGGTTGATTCATTACACAAATGGTTTATCAAGCGCCGGACTGGGCTGGGTGAAAAAATGCGCTCCATCCTCAGCCATGTACATGCAATCCTCCAGACGGACACCAAATTCGCCGTAGATCGCGATCATCGGCTCGTTACTGAAGCACATCCCCGGGGCCAACGGAGTCGTGTTGCCCTGAACGATATGATACCATTCGTGGATATCCAGACCGATACCGTGACCGGTGCGGTGCGGAAGACCTGGCACCCGATAACCGGGACCGAATCCGGCGGCGGTTATCACCCTACGGGCGGCGGCATCCACCATTTCACAGGGTGCTCCCAATTTTGCAGCCGCAAAAGCGGCGGCCTGGGCTGCTTTTTCCAGTTCCCAGATTTCCCGCTGGCGCCGGGTCGGTTCGCCGAAAACGATCGTCCGGCTGATATCGGACCAGTAACCATCAACGGTACACTGGCCGTCCATTAAAACCACGTCCCCCTCTTTCAAATAAGTAAGTTCCCGGCTGCCGTGGGGAAAGGCGGTACTGGCGCCGAATTGCACATCAATGCTGCCTGTCACTCCGATTGTTTGCAGTGCTGCATGGTAATTGGCGGCAAATTCCGCCTGAGACTGGCCGGCTTCCAACCGGGCGATACAGAATTTAAACGCCTCGGCCGTGATCTCATTGGCCCGTTGCATCAAGGCGATTTCCGCCATGGATTTATAGGCCCGGCAGGGAATCGTAACCGGATCGGCGCTGACCAGTTCAGTACCGGGGGCCGCTTTTCGAAGTTTATCAATTATGAAGAAACGAACCGTTTCTTCGATTCCGAAACGTGCGCCTAAGCCGCCGCAATCGCTGAGGATACCGGCAGTCACTTCAAAGGGATTCTCATGTTCTTCCCAGGTACGGACATCGTCACCCAGCACCAGCAATTCGCGGAAGCGTTGTTTTTCGAAAGCGGGGCAAACATAGGCCAATTCACCGGCGGCTGGAATGATTGCCGCCAGCAGGCGCTCGCTGCGGTACCAGTCGATGCCGGTGAAATAAAACAGTCCGGCTCCTGGTTCCAGCAGGATGGCAGCGATATTATTTTTCGCCATCAGGCGCTGGGCTTTGGCGATACGCTGACGCCGTTCGTTAATAGTAATTGGTTGAATAGTAGGGGAAATTGGCTTCATAAGCGATCCCAAGTGATTCTTAATGCAAAAGATTTAACTAGCGAAAATTAATATGGAAAAATCAGTATGCATGAATTTCATCTAATGGATATTCCAGCCTGTTATTTACTACAACGTTCATTGATGGGATCGTAAAAATGTTTGATATAGAATAGCGTAATTCAATAATTTTATGGGTAGATTGCATAAAACAGAAGGAACGGTAAATTTTATGGATTTAAAACTCGCAGTATTAATCGACGGTGATAATATACCTTCCGCGTATGTGAAGGAGATGATGGAAGAAATCGCCAAGTACGGCAATCCCACCATAAAAAGAATTTATGGCGACTGGACCAACCCCAAGCTGTCGAAGTGGAAAAATATCCTGCTGGAAAATGCAATCACGCCAATTCAGCAATTATGGCTATACCACCGGAAAAAATGCCACCGATTCCGCCATGATTATCGATGCCATGGATATTCTGTACTCGGAAAAAGTAAACGGATTTTGCCTGGTTTCCAGTGACAGTGATTTTACCCGTCTGGCCACCAGGTTGCGTGAAGCGGGGATGAGTGTAATTGGAATTGGCGAAAAGAAAACTCCGAATCCGTTTATCGTTGCTTGTGATAAATTCATTTATATTGAAATTCTTAAATATGAATCGGAGGGCGGCGAGTCCGAGCAGACTAAGAGCAAGTCCGCACAAAAAGACAATCTTGATAAAATTACTCCCAAGGTGATTAAACTGATCTCATCCACCATATCCGATTTGGCCGATGATGATGGTTGGGCTTTTCTCGGAGATGTCGGTAGTCTTCTGCAGAAAAAGCAGCCTAATTTTGATTCCAGAAACTATGGCTTTCAGAAGTTGACGCCCTTGATTAAATCAATTAAACTGTTCGAAATTGAACAACGTGAAAGCCCCAAAGGGCGATTTAAGCTGATTTATGTAAAGAACAAAGAAAAGGTTTTAAAACAAAATTAGAAAAATATCCATATAGTTTAGATTATATTTTACTTCTGGCTTTCCGGGACAGATCATTTTTCAATATTACAATAGTCTTTGACACGATCAATGCAAAAACACATAAGTCTGTGGTTACTAACAAAGGCTTACAATTCTAATCATCGGTCAAAGTATTTTGGTCGACGAGAAAAAGAAGTGGGCGATCAAGCCGGCGATGGGTGGGAAAATCAGGGTCGAAACCAGGCGGATCAAAGTGAATTTCCAGCCCAGGATGCCCACCTCCATCGGCAGGCGGGCCACCGCCCACAGCGACCAGCCGGTGAGAAAGGCCACCAGTGTGCCGATCCCGGCGCCGGACTTCAGCAAGGCCGCCACCAGCGGCAGGCTTACATACGGTCCACCGGGCGCTAATCCACCGGCCAGAGCGCCAACCAGGATACCGCGTAGACCGGATTCGGCGCCGATCCAGCGCGCCAGCATTTCTTTCGGCAGCAGGACTTGAATCATCCCGGCCACGATGAAGGCGCAAACCAGCAGGGGCAGGATTTGCAGCATCATTTTCCAGGCGGAAGTCAATCCGACGAGGTGCTCACCCTGACCGCGGTTATAGCCGATATACAGCAAAATAACGGCAAGTGTTGCCATTACCAAAAAGGGAATCAGCATTTGATTGTTACTCCGGAATTTTATCATGATTTTGATCAGATTATATTTTCGACCACCGGGAATTTAATAAATCCGGGAAATGGCCGGCGCCTGATTGTCAGTCGTCAATGGATTTAATCATTAATACATTATCATCATATTCACTGCTGCCGAATTCGCGAACCTGTTCGGAGCGGCTTAAAATACGGATATATTCGAAACCGGCTTTTCGATAGGCCGCAACCGCCCGCCGGTTACGGGCCGAGGGACTGATAATGAATCTGGTAATACCATATACTTTGTGCAAGTGTATGCAAAGCGTTTTCAGGGCGGCGCTGGCGGAACCACGGCCACAGTATTTTTCTGCCTTCAACCAGATGTCCAGAACCACGTTTTTGGCGACCGGATCGAGGCTGTCATAACCGACCATGCCGATTTCCTCGCCGCCGTTGATGATGATAAAATTCCGGCCCCGGCCGTCACCAGCGGGGGAGAAGAAATTTAGGGTGTAATCTGCAATAAATTCCTCCCAGGTCGGGATGGGCAGATCGGGATAATCGGGGGGACCCATCAGGTGATTCGTAATATCCGAGGCGGTCAGCCAACGAAAAACTTTTTTCCGGTCTTTCGCAAGAGCCGGGCGCAACCGGATTTTATCACCGTCGATCAGCATCGGTAGTTCACAATGTTTCTAATTCAAAGTCAGGATTTCAATACACAGCCGTGATTTGGATGGCCGGCAGGACATATTTCGCCACCAGTTCCAGGATCGGTTGTTCCTGGTTGTTATCCCAGCCGACATTATAATCGGCCGTAGTCACTACGACCAACTGTAATTCCGGAAAAATCAGAATTGTCTGCCCGCCGTGCCCCAGGGCCATGTACAGTTCGTAACCATTGATTTCACCCAGCCACCACAGCAGACCGTAATTATAATTTTCAAGCACGCCCCACTGGGGAGTGTCGACACTCCAGGTATTGGTCAGGGAGGCAGTAACCCACTCCTGAGGAACGATCTGGCGACCGTTCAACTGGCCCTGGTTAAGATACAGCAGGCCGAACACCGCCATTTCGCGCGGCGTAAGATGGATATCGCAACCACCCAGATAGTATCCGAGCGGATCACGGGTCCAGTAGTCGATATCGATTCCCAGGGGATCGGTCAGGTATTCGCGGGCCAGGTCCAGCGTACTCAAACCGCTGGTCTTGGTCAGGATTGCCGACAGCAGGTGGGTTTCCAGCGTGTTGTAGCGGAAACGTTCCCCCGGCGCCGATAGCAGCGGCAGTTCCAGGGCGGTTTTCAGCCAGTCGGTGGTAGCCAGGGCCTGCAGATAGTTATTCTGTTCGATGTCGATTCCCATCCGCATCGTCATCAGGTGCCGGATCGTGATGGCGTACTTGCGGGCGTCGATCCCGTCGTAAATGTACTCGGGGAAATAATCCAGCACTTTTTCATCCAGACTGTCCAGGAAGCGCTCGTGCAGGGCAATGCCGGTCAGGGCCGATAAAATACTTTTCGATACCGACATGACATTGTGCGTCGCCGATTGGGAATAACCGTTATAATAATCTTCAGCCACCAGTTTACCGTTGCGGACCACCAGCAGACCGTCCACATAACCCATTGCGGCAGCCTGAACGAAGGCGGAATCCAGCAGCGCCGGATCGAAGCCCTGGCTGGCGGGTGTGTCCGTTTCCCAGACGAACCGTTCCAGGCCGTCGTCGGGCTGATCCGCGCAGCCGCCGAATAGGAGCAGTGTCGGGAGCAGCCGGATCAAGCAGTATTTAAGACATCGCGGCAGTATCATCAAAAAGAATTTATACCATGAAAGTGAAACCGACAAAAGACAGTTTAGTCCGCAACCGACAAAACGGATTAATGAATCATTGCGTTTACCTTGAGTCAGGAAACATTTAGGCTGGCAAATTATTTTGCCAGCAACCGTCGAATATTAAAACAAATATTCTACTGCTGCACCGGCCAGTTTGGGGTTCCCGCGGTTAAAACCTTCGATCAACTCCCAGGTACCGGGGATGCCGGTCTTCAGCCGTTGGGCCACATCGGCCGGAATCGTCTGCCGGCTGAACGGAACCCGTAGAACGTACTGCTGGATTTGTCCCGCCAAGCGGCCGTATTTGTAGTCGTAAGTGAAATTGCCGGACTGGTCGACCAGAATTTTCGGATTGGCCGTGTTGGGCACGCTGATGTAGAATTCGCTGTGGCTGATACTGGACTGGTTGAAAAGCTGTTGCTCATCCAGATAGGCGTATAGTTCTGCCGCCGTATTACGGGCGGGATCGATCAGGTCGATTTCGGCGGCCATGAAGGGACGGTAAACGTGTTCGCCGTTCTCACGGTATTCGTACAACCGGGCGAGGTTCTGCCGGATCAGATCGGTGTAAAAAGGATAGTGGGTGCAACCAAGAATGATTGACTTCAGTGGTTCGGACTGGCCATTCCGGCGAACCTGCTCCAACAATGTCACCAGGTGATAGGCGATATAATTGGGCACCGAATTGATTTGGATCCGGGTCGGATTGTCGATTGTGCCTTCAAATAGCAGCGCGCCGCCGCTCCAGTCGAAACCGTAGCGCGGCAGGATAGTGGGGTCGAGAAAAGCATCGGGATGGTCGAAGGCGGGACCTTTGTACTCAGTTCGGGGACTATCGGCGGTCGGATCGATGAATTCCGGAGACCCGTCGATTGCACCCGCCAGACCGATACCAGCCTGCTGGAAAACGATTGGTTCGCCGGCGAATCCCTGTGCCTGCCATTGCTGTTGCAGTGCTTTCACGTAACCCTGCGACGACACCGTCCCTGCCGTAGCCATCACCGCTACCGCACCGCCGTTTTGCTGGTCGAATCCATCCAGAGCGGCCCGCACACCGGCATCGATCACGCCGATGATTTTCAGTTCCAGTCCGGCGCGGGCGATAAAGTCTTCGATTACGTCCTTGCCGTAAGCGGTTGCAGTATTGCAGGCTATAACGATCGCTTTAACTGGTTCTTTATCCGTGGCTGGTTCAGTTGCAGCCATTGCCCGGTAATATTTATTCCCCAGCAGAAACTGGGCGTCCTTGATGATATGTTCCTGCAACAGGTCCAGTTTATTTTCCCGGGAATAATTTCCGTAGGGCATATTGGCCTGGTCACCCAGATAGAGAAAATATTCCGACTGGAAATCGCTGATACCATCACTACCGGACGTATGACTGCCGTTATCATGACCGTCGAAATTGACGATGGCGTCCAGTACGGTCAGGCCGCCGGTACCGGAGTCGAAAACACCCACCGGCAGGCGGGCGTCATTGCGGGGATAGGCCGCCGCATCCAGATAGAAAAAACTGTCTTGATTAGTCAGGATATCGTCGACAATCGGCAGCACTTCCGGTCGTTGTCGACAGCCTGATACCAGCAGCAGGCCGAGTACGGTCAGAAAATAACGCCTTTTCACAGCAGCACACCCGCCATTACGTCGGTATGCCGGCCCTGGTCGATAACGACTTTGCCGTTGACGATCACATAATCAATCCCGCTGGGATACTGGTGCGGATCGGCGAAGGTGGCGTTGTCGATCACCGTGTCGGGGTTGAAGATCGTGATATCGGCGAAATTTTTCTCAATCAAGGCGCCGCGGCCGGTCAGATTCAGTTTTTTGGCAGGCATGGAGGTCATCATTTGCACAGCCTGCGGCAGCGTCAATGCTTGTTGCTCCCGGACATAACGTCCCAGCACCCGCGGAAAAGCACCGTAATAACGCGGATGGGGTTTGCCCCGGTGGAGAATGCCGTAATCGGCGACGGCGGTACCGTCGGAGCCGATCAAAACGTGGGGTGAATTCAATACCAGTTTCAAGTTGTCCTCGCTCATGGCGAAACCGACGCAGCCCACATCCAGGCGATCCTCAATCAGCAACGAACGCACGAACTCCGCCGGTGTTTGCCGGCGACGGGCGGCGCAGCTCAAAATATCCATCCCTTCCCAGATTTTATTGGCCGGCGTTTCGCAACCGCTGATCAGCACCCGGTCCCAGCCGCCGATGCGTTGAGCCCGTCCGTTGGCGTATTCCATGATTTCCGCCGCCTGCTGCGGATCTTCCAATCGGGCGATCCGTTCGTCGGTGTCCCCTTGGCGGGCCCACTGAGGCGTGAAGCTGGTGAGATCGGTGCCCCAGGCATCGTAAGGGTAGCGGTCGGCCGTCACCGGCAGTTCAGCGGCGGCGCGGTCCAGCAGTTCCAGGATTTGCGGCACTTTGTGCCAGTTGTTTTTATTACAGGCCTTCAGATGGGAAAGCTGGGTGGAGACGCCGGTTTCGCGGCAGATTGTCAAGGCTTCTTCGATCGCCTCGATCACCGTATCGTCTTCATTACGCATGTGGGTGGCATAGATGCCGCCGCGGGTGGACACCGTTTTGCACAAGGCGATCAGTTCGTCGGTTTTGGCATAGCTGCCGGGGGCGTATTCCAGTCCCGTGGAAAGCCCCAGACTGCCCAGTTCCAGGGAGCGGTCCAGCAGCAGCCGCATCTGCCGCAACTGATCGTCAGTAGGGGCCACAGCATGCCGGCCCACCACCGCCGCCCGCAGGTCGCCGTGACCGGTCAGGCTGCCGTAATTGAAGGCGACACCCTGGACGCGGATGGCATCGTAAAAACCGCCGATATCGGTCCAGCGGGTCTGAACCTGGTATTCTTCGGCCCATTCCGCCGCCCGTTCGTGCTGTTCTTCCGGTGCGATCGGGAAGGGCGAGGCGCCGCAATTACCGGCGATTTCGGTGGTAATGCCCTGGCGAATTTTGCTTTCGCCGCGGGGATTGGCCAGGATTTCCAGGTCGGTATGGGTATGAATATCAATGAATCCGGGAGCGACCATATAACCGGCGGCGTCGATCACGCGGTCGGCAGTGGCGGCGGACAGATCGCCGATGGAGCTGATTTTACCGGCAGATATTCCCAGGTCGGCGCGGACGGCCGGTTTACCCAGGCCATCCAGCAGCGAACCGTTGCGGATAATGATTTCAAAGCGATTGCGCATCGAGCATCCGACGATTATGCCGGCGGTTGCCAGCGAACCGGTTTTAATGAACGTACGACGGGTAATTGCACGGGACATAGACAGACTCCTGTGGACTGAACTGGTTGCATAGTGCGACTCTGGCTGGACGCGTTATTTATTGGGCCGGCTTTAAGGTGGCGAAATAGCGCCGGGCTTCCTTCATCACCCGGGGCGACAGCAGGATCGTGGCCGTCATGGTGGGTATCGCCATGATGGCATACATGCCGTCGATGAAATTGACCGCCATATCGATCGACGCCATCGCGCCGCCGATCAGCGAGACGGTGTAGAAAATCCGGTAATACTTTTTAGCCTTCGAACCGAACAGGTAACTGGTGCACTTGCTGCCGTAATAAGAATAACCGATCATGGTCGACAAGGCGAAGATCAGGACGCAGAGCATCAGCACATAGCGGCCGGTGACGCCCATTTCGGCGGTAAAGGCCATGGTCGTCAGGGTCACGCCGTTGGCCTCGCTGGTCTGCCAGGCGCCGGAGGCTAAAATCACCAGGGCGGTGATCGTGCAGACGACGATCGTATCGATGAACGGTCCGATCATGGCGACCAGTCCTTCGCGGACCGGTTCCTTGGTCTTGGCAGCGCCGTGGGCCATGGCTTCGGTGCCGATACCCGCCTCGTTGGAAAAAGCCGCCCGCTTGATGCCGGTGATAATAATCGCACCCACCGCACCGCCGAGAACTGCCTCGCCGGTAAAGGCATCGCGCATGATTAAGCCGAACAGACTGGGGATTTCCCCCAGGTTGGTCAGCAGCACGTAGATTCCGGCCGCCAGGTAGATGATCACCATGAACGGCACCATCCGCGAGGCCACATAGCCGATGCGCTTGATGCCGCCGAAGATTACGCTGGCGACAATCACGGCCATGCCGACTCCCACCAGGAAATTACCCATATGGGCATCACCGGCGAAGATACCGGCGTTGTGGAAGACCTCATCGCGGATAATCTGGGTCAACTGGTTGGCCTGGAAGGGGACCAGGCAGCCGAACAGGCCGGCCACACTGAAAATGATCGCCAGAAACTTGAATTTTTTACCGAGACCGTGCTCGATATAATACATCGGGCCACCCTGGATCACGCCTTCGTCATCCCGGCCGCGATACATGATCGACAACGTGCAGGTGAAGAATTTGGTAGCCATACCGACAACGGCTGACAGCCACATCCAGAACAGGGCGCCCGGTCCGCCGGTGGCGATGGCGATCGACACGCCGCTGATATTGCCCATGCCCACCGTGGAAGCCAAAGCCGAAGACAGGGCCTGGTAATGGGGTATCGCCCCGGGATCGTCCTTGTCGTCGAATTTGCCCATCAGCACGTCGATACCGTGACGGAAATAGCGGAAGGGTACGAAGCGGCAGTACAGGGTGAAATAAATTCCGCCGCCTAACAGCAGCACCAGCAGCGGCATCCCCCACATGAAGCCGGAAAAGTTTGCCAGAAAATTGTCCAGAAATTCATAAAAGCCGTTGTGTGTTTCCATAAGCCATCGAGTTTAGCGGATTATTCAGTAATGACCGCAGATTCTTTCTACGGTCGTTCCCCCAACGGAATTAATTTATCCGTCGATTCAGCAATCAAAAACGAAAGAAAACTATGCATATCAATCGAACAATCATAGCATTCTTGTGGGCGGTAACGGTTTTTTTTACAGCCGGATGCGCTACCGGTAACCGGCCGGAAACGGTTGCTGTCAATCCCCTGGAAACGATCCTGGCGGGGAAGCCGGAAGCATTCGGGCCGATCGTGCAGAATGCCGACCGGCACCGGCTGCAGATCATCTTTACCCAGATCGACCGCGATCAGAACAATTCGCCGCGGTTTACGACCCATACCTACCGCTATCGGCCGCGGGAATATTATTATCCCGCCAGCACGATCAAACTGCCGGCGGCGGCCCTGGCCCTGGAAAAACTGCACCGAATGGCCATTCCCGGCGTCGATCGGGACACCTACCTGCTGGTCGACAGCAGTTACAGCGGACAGCGGGTGACCGACCATGATTCAACTTCCGCCACCGGCCTGCCGTCAATCGGCCACTACGTGCACCAGGCGCTGATTGTCAGCGACAACGAAGCATTCAACCGCCTGTACGAATTCCTCGGCCAGCAGTACCTGAACGAGCGGTTATGGGCCAAATCCTATTCCTCGGCCCGGTTCGTCCACCGCCTGTCGATCGCCCTGTCGCCCGAGGAGAACCGCCATACCAATCCCTGCATTTTCTATGGCGATGATGGCATTATCCACTGGCAGGAGGAACAGTACAACCCGGTGGAATACGACCTGCCGGCTGATGATTACATCCTCGGAAAAGGGGAGTTGCGCGGCGAAGCGGTGGTCCTGGAACCGAAGGATTTTCGTCACAAGAATTTTATCACCATGCTGGATTATCAGCGGTTGCTGATCGCGCTGATATTTCCCGCTGCGGTGCCGCCGGAGCAGCGCTTCGACCTGACCGCCGCCGACCGGCAATTGCTGTTACGCTCGATGTCGATGCTCCCGCGGGAAAGCCGCTTTCCCCGCTACGATGCGGAGCACTACTGGGACAGCTACGTCAAATTTTTCATGTTCGGCAATTCGAAGGAGCCGCTGCCGGAAAATATCCGCATTTTCAACAAGGTCGGTGAGGCCTACGGTTTCCTGATCGACCATGCCTACATCGTCGATTTCGCCAACGGGGTGGAGTTTTTCCTGTCGGCGGTGCTATATGTCAATGAGAACGAAATCCTCAACGACGGCGTCTACGAATACGATCAGGTGGGTTTCCCGTTCCTGCATGAGCTGGGGCTGGCGGTGTACGAATACGAGCGGGTCCGCCCCCGTAAATTCGCCCCGGACCTGAGCGCTTTCAAACTGGATTACGGAGAGTGAATATGGAAATGACCCTGACCACACCGGCGTTGTCGGATTATTGAGGGAAGAGTAAAAGGGTGGAGGTAATGAGGCGCCTGAGAGCAGCGGAGTGAATAAAAACGTTGTCATGCTGAGCCTGTCCCTGCCCGCCGGAGGCACGCAGGCGGGGAAGCATGAGCAAGTGCCTGCCCACTGGAGCTGCACAGACGGGGAAGCATGATCTTATCTGACTTCCCGATCACTTCTTGTCCAATCCGCACTTTGTCGCGGCCGACAGTCCAGTTCAGCGTAATAGACAATTTTAACCGGCAGTGAACCCAATGGATAAAATCGAAAAAGAAATTCAGGAAATCATCGACCGCGAGACCCGGGCCTGGGACACCCAGGACGCCGACCTGTTGATGACAATCTGGCACCCCGATATGATCTGGCCCTGGCCGCCGCACAACGGGGCCCATGATCCGGCCCAGTGGCTGCTGGAATGGGGCCGCTATGATTACCGGCGCTGGCGGAACGGTTGGCAGGAATTATTCGATACCCATACACTGGTGCATAACCGGCGCAAGACTGTCAAGATAACTGTCACCGAACAGGGTGACGGCGCCTTTGCGGTGGTTGATGTGGATACGCTCTGGCGCGATCGCCATGGCAAAGATTTTCACTGGCAGGGCCGGGCCGGAAAAGGCTATTCACTGGTGAATGGTGAGTGGAAGCTGATTTACCATACCGGCTTGCTGGAGTATTGAGAACCGGGCATCGGAGCCAGGGTGCCGAGGAGAAATAATTCCCTGTCATGCTGAGCCTGTCCCTGTCCGCCAGAGGTACGCAGGCAAGTTCAGGGTGGCATTAACCTTCGGGCAGACGCTTTATTACACACCCCTGCTCACTGCGTGAGGTCCCCTCTCAAGAGGGGAATTTATCCGCCTACGCAGAAAACCACGGGCTCTGCCCGTGGATGAATGCTGAAGCATCATCCCAAAATGATGTCTTGTTGCTATGGCGGATGTCGCCAGTTGCGGATAACCCTCCGAAGCCTTGGCGTAGGAGGGTATTTCTTGGAGGTACCACGGGCTCTGCCCGGGGGCTTCATTAATAGTCCCCTCCTGGGAGGGGTGACCCGATTTATCGGGACGGGGTGGGTCAAATTCAACCAGGCCTTGTGTCATTCCGATGAGTCCGCAGGATAAAGAGGAATCTTCCGTCGCTGGGTACGTAACCGGTAAAGTACTGAGGCGGCTTAGGGCCGGCAACAGGTCTACCTGAATCCGGCAATGGGCCAACCCAAACGAGGCAATTGGTGAGCTGATACGACCCTATTGGTGGGACAATACGGGTGTTCTGGTCCCTCCGAGTGCGCATTCTGACCCCTGCGAGTGCCCGCTCGACACCCCCCGAGCGTGCGTTCTGACCCATCCGAGCGTACGTATTGACCCCTCCGAGCGGGTGTTATGACCCATCCGAGCGTGCGTTCTGACCCATCCGAGCGGGTGTTCTGACCCCTCCGAGTGCCCGCTCGCTAGCCGGCGGGGATTGATCGTAAATCATTATCTTATCAGTATTCGACTCAGGGTTGGGCGGTGTAAATTCAACCACCGTTTTGGGCGATGGAGTCCGCCATTAACCGCCGCCGGGCTGATGACTCCTGTTGAATTACGAATTACGAATACGAAATCGGGCAGGAGTTGGGATGGCGAAGATTATGATCGTCGGCGCCGGCGGTTTTTTCGGTGCGATAATGCGGTTCGCGGTCAGCGGACTGGTAAATAATGTATTCACGGACTCGGGCTTCCCGTGGGGAACGCTGGTGGTCAATGTGCTGGGCTGTTTTATCATCGGCGCCCTCACCGAACTGATGGAACTGCGCTGGGGTTTTTCTTCCGAAGTCCATTTATTATTGATCGTCGGCTTCCTGGGCTCGTTCACCACATTCGCCACCTTCGGCCACGAAACCCTGAACCTGTTCAATGATCAGCGGATCTTTCACAGCTTCCTGAATATCGGCCTGCAACTGTTTCTGGGCCTGAGCGGAATCATGCTGGGACGCTGGGTGACGGTGCAGGTGATTAAATAGATTCGTAGGGACAAGACATGTCTTGTCCCTACCACTGATTGTGTAGTGGCATTTGACTCTGAATTAAATTTCCGGGAAGGTTAACGAGGTAGGTCAAGTCGTGAAAGTTATTAGTATAATTCATTTGCCCTGAAATTAACATATTTTATCTCAAATTCCTCTTTTCTATGCTGCCAGCCCTTCACGTCCGTAGCAGCGGGGGTTAGGTTACAAGGGATTCTAAATTGTTAATTCTTTTCTACTGACCCAAAATGAATCTGCGGGTTTTAAAACAAGTACATCTATGGGGCCACCAACAGTTTTTGGTCTTGGCTGGAATCTTAAAGTATCAATAGTAGTCCGTATCGCATAAACTGAAAAGTCAATTGCATCCTGCAATGTAAAAAACTGATATGGGATACTATGATGTGGGACTGGTTGATAATTACCATTTGAATCCTTTTGAAAAACCGGAAGTATTATTCTTGAAATAATATCCCCTTCACCACCCCAGGTCACTCCCTGCTGATTAGCTTGATTTAATTGAGATGATGAATTATTAGCTAAATTCACTTCCCAAATTTGCTGTTCATAAACATTCCCATTTTTTTTGTAACCCGCGATATGAAATCTTGTATTCGGCATATGTGAATAGGTACTAAAGTATGATAATAGTTCAGCTGGGATTTGCTCAATGTCATAGTTACCTTGCTGCAAATGTTCAAATATGAATGATTCAATAAACCCAGCTATTGGAACATTGTTAATTGCGGCATCCCCATATATGGAAATACCAATATGAGTATTAGTTAAAAATGTTTTATAATTAGTATCTGATTGTCCAACGGCCATTTGTACAGTATTGGTGCCTTGCTGGTTAGTAGCATTTAAAGTCATTCTACTATCACTTGCCATGACAATACCTTCTCTAACGTATGTTGTTATAATAAATGACATCTATCTTTCCTTTCCTTGTAACCTAACTATTATTTATGAAGAATTTCGCAGTCCCCCAAAATCATGATATTCAGAATAGTTATTCTAAATATTATTTCCAGTACCGGGAAAGCACAGGGCGGTTTATTGATATTTTTCATTCCTAATATTATTCCGAACATTAATTCTAAATAACATTCTCTACCCCGGAAACAATCGACAGTAAATAGCAGCAGGCATGGTTCCTACATCCGGTTAATGTAGGTGAGTTTAGGGTGCAGGTGGCGGATATGGCAAGGGGAAATTGATTTTAGAGCAAGTATTAACGAATTATGAAGTGTGAAGGATTTGGGAATGTGCCCGGTTTATGGATACTTCACAAATCAACACTACTTGTTCGTTATTCTTAAATCAATCCAAATACTACTGAGTAAGATTTACGAAATATGCTTAACAAAGTGCGGACCGGGGCCGGATCGTACCGAATCAATCAGTTGTTATACCATTTCCACGGATTGGGAAAGAACCGTGGAACACGCCGGAGATATTCCTCATAGGGAGCGCCGAAGCGTCGCCTCAGCTCCGGTTCTTCGATAAACCGGGTATTAAAATACAGGATTATGGCAAACAGCAGGCTGATTCCCGCCAGCGAAGGCGAGTAATAGACGATGGACTCACCCACCAAGGTAAAGAATCCGCCCACAGCCATCGGGTTGCGCGAAATCCGGTAGGGTCCGCTGACGACGAAATTCCGGGGCGGCAATTTGGGATTGGGCGTGCCGCCGCCTTCGGTCTTGAATAAAACAATCGTCCGGACCGCCAGGATTACGCCGATCAGAATAACCCCGAATCCGGCCAGCAGCGTTGCCGGCGAGTCCGCCAGCAATTTCGGATAGGGGAAATAGAAAGTGTCGATGTACTTGCCCAGCGCCGGTGACACGACCCAGATGGCGGTGGCGACTACAATATAAGTGGTGATTTCAATTATTTTATTCCTGTGCATTTCCATTTTCCAATCGTTGATTGCTTGAGAAATTTACCTTCCCGATTTGAAACCTTCCGGGTCGCAAAACGAGACCTGCCTGTCTGCCGGAGCGACAGCGCAGACCTGGAATTAGCGGCCCTATGCACGGCAATCGACCCCCGTATGCACGGCAATAGGTCCCCCTATGCATGGCAACAGACCCCCCTGCGCACGGCAATAGGTCCCCCTTTGCATGGCAACAGACCCCCCTGCGCACGGCAATAGGTCCCCCTATGTACGGCAATAGACTCCTCTGTGTACGGCAATGGCACCCACAGAGCACGGCAATAGGTCCCCCTGTGCACGGCAATAGACCCCCCTATGCATGGCAATGGCACCCCCTGTGGACGGCAATGGCACCCACAGGGTACGGCATAGATTCAGCGGTGGTGTTTTGCACCACGGCTTACCGGTCGCAGGTTGATCCTGAAGCGGTTTAAAGTTTTGAATGTGTGCCGTCGCAATAAGGTTTAGTGCCGGATTGCTTACATCCACACCAGGCGACAGTTTTAGCTTCCTCCGGCTTTACAATAATCGGCGTGATATCGGTAGACTTGTGGCTGCCATCGCAGAATGGCTGCCGGGCGGAGAGACCGCAGGCGCACCAGGCATAGGTTTTACCGGCTTCCGCTTTCAGAACATAGGGCTTTTTCTGAGCGATTTTGGGTTCGGACATTATTCTACTCCAGTTAACTGGTTGAATTTTACCGCCGCAATCGGCCGGGTGAGCAGGTACAAAATTCACATTTTGCTATCCGGTCGCTCTTGAAGCGCTGGTCGGGTTGTCAGGCAAGAGATATTACCACCGGAATGCGACGTTAACCCACTCAAACGGTGGATTGATCTGAAAATCCTCTCCGGGGAGGGGTGGGCTCCGCAGGAGACCTGTGTGGGTCTCAACATGTGCAATATAATCCCGTGTCTATTTCCCGGTCCAGTTAGCCAGAATCGCCCGCACCGAGTGGTTAAGTTCCAGCGTGAACGCCGCGGAGTATTTGCGGTAGTAGATATGCTGGGCAAAGTTTTCGGCGTTGCCGTCGAAGCGGTCGGCCTTGCGCTCGGCCAGAACCCGGTTGTGAGTGGCGGCGTCGAACCGCCGGTATTTATTCTCATGAATGATGTATTCCGCCGGGTAGCGCGGCGACAGCGGTTTATCCCGGCCGCCATCCCGGGGATAGCCGAAGCACAGCAGGGTGATCGGGAAAACATAGGGCGGCAGGCCGAACAGATCGCGGTGGAATTCGTAATTCTCCATGATGTCGCCGATGTAACAGGAGCCGATTCCCAACGCTTCGGCGGCGATGACGGCGGTCTGGGCGGCGATCAGGGCGTCGCAACTGGCGATCATCAGATCACCCTCGGTGGGCTTGCGGAACTCCAGTCCTTCCCGCTGGCAGTAGCCGGGCACGTCACCGGCCTGGAAGGCATCCCACCAGCGCTGGTAGTCCGCCAGGAACAGCCACACCAGCGGCGCTTTGGCGATGAAGGGCTGGTTGTCACAGGAGTTGACCAATCGATCCTTGACGGCCTGATCGGTGACCTCGACGATCGAGTACAGCATCAGGTTGCCCGCGGTGGGTGAGCGCAGCGTGGCTTCGAGAATCTGGTCCCGGTGTTCAGGTTCGATGGGGCGTTTGGCGTAAGCGCGGAGCGAGCGGCGTTTCAGAATCGTTTTCAGGGTGTCATCCATGGGGAGTCTGGTCTATTTTACGTTATTGATCAGTAATCGCAGGGCCGGGTAGGGCAGGGCGTCGAATATTTCTTCGATTGATTTGGTGTATTTGACACTGGGACTCAGCAGGGCATTCTTGATCATGAAAACATCGTAGTCCAGGTCCTTGGCGCCGTAGTAGGTGGCCAGCACGCAGCCGGTGGCGCTGAGTCCGCACAGGAACAGCGTGTTCACATCCTGCTTTTTCAGGATTTTCTGCAGATCGGTCTGCTTGAAACTGTTACCGTAATTTTTTACCACCAGCGGGTCCTCCGGCAGGATCGGCACCGACTCGGGAAATTCGAATTCGGCGCTGCCCTGGGCGGGACCGTGCTCGGGACTGGTGTTGTAGACGCGAATGATCGGCAAACCGGCCTGGCGGAAGATCTGGATGCTGGCGTTGATGTATTCGAGTACTTCGGCCTGGTCTTCCTGCGACATCCATTCCAGGTAAGCTTTCTGGATGTCGATCACCAGCAGGGCCGGTTTCATCGGTTCTGGTTTATCTGCCGCCATGATGGCTCCCAATGCAATTAATACTAACAGAAGACTGCGCATGATTTCCTCCAAATTGGATTAGCGAGCTTATCCAATCCGGATATTTAATGGTATCAAAAATCGCTGAACGGTAGGCGCGGACTAAATATCGTCACCAAGATGGTGCTTGAGAACCTTCATCGCGAACCTGCCGGTAACGGTTGTCGGCCCGATGCCCATTTCAAAACCGACTTCGAGCGCCTCGATCACTTCTTCCAGCGTCGCACCGGTGTCCAGGGCCTGCTTGATGTGCCATTCCAGGCAGGATTCACAACTGTTGACCAGCGAAATGCCGATGGCGATCAATTCCTTATGCTTTTTAAGTAATTTCCCGTCCTTAAAGGTCTTCTGTTCCATTTCGGTAAAGATGCGGTAGACCTTGGACTTTTCATAAAAGAATTTATGGGCTTCCTGACGGTCCTTCTGGATTTGTTCGATCTTCGCCAGATCCAGGTTTTCCTGATTATTCATGTCAACCCCCTCAGTTTTGTTGATTAATTAATCGATCGCGACCAAGCGTTGCCGTCGCTGCCTCTGTCGCAAATATTTCGTTATTCATCACCGGTAAAATTTCACGTATCATTCCGGCCGGCACAGCTCGAGAATTTTACTGCTGACCCAGTAGTACTTATTGCCACTTAAAAAGATGATAAACTTGTTGTCCGGCGTCAGGCAGGGAAACCGACTGGGTTGGTCAAATTCCATCAGATCATTAAGATTGTGCGGAGTCGACCAGTTCCCGGCGCTGTCCCGGAAGCTTACGTACAGCCGGAGTGCGCTTTCGTCCATGGTCGGTCGAGAGGACGAAAACAGTAAAAAACTTTCGTCGGCGGCAATAAAGGGCGTGTAATCCAGATATTTCGTATTTATCGTGGCCGGCAATAATTGCGGCTTTTCGTATTTACCGGCGCGGAAAACACTCCGATAGATTCCACGGCCCCAAAGCCCATGCTGGTAATAGCCGGTATAGTATACAGTACCGGAATGAGTGAAGGATGGCTGCGATTCCAGTTGTGCCGTGTTCGGCGGCTGGCCAAGATTTTTCTTCGCACTCCAGCCAGTGTCGGTTTGCTCAATATAGCAGATGTCAAGACTCCCGAAGCCCGCCGGATCGCTCAACTGGAAAAACAGTTTTTTCCCGTCCGCGGAGTAGACCGGCGCCTGGATATTCCCCGTGGAACAGGACGCGGTTTCCGGTTGTGACCATTCGCCGTTGGTGAAAGTGACATACAGGATTTTCGGGGGCAAAACGGGCCAGTGGATTTCATTCCCGGCAGGTGCTATGGCCGGAAATCCATGCAGTTGTCCTCCTGTGGATGCAAAGATTTCCGGTGCGTACAATTCAGGTGTTATTCCCGGCGGCGGCTGGTTGCAATAATAATTAGGGATTTCAGGGCTGGTTGATTTGGTGCATTGGACCAGCATAGTGGCCATCGTTATCGACAGAAAAGAGAGCAAGATTTTCTGGTTACTCATTTTTCTTTTCACAATTAGCTTGCCGCCGATGGTCCGGAAATCGAAACCGGCCCCGGTGCCAGGACTGTATCACACCATGGCAGCAGCAGTACGAAACTACCGGCTTCCGGCAACGGTGCGTCGGAAGCCGGCAGTTTACGTGCGGACTAAATCTTGATGTAAATCTTTTTCCGGTCCAGCCAGTACAGCATCAGCCACCATGCCAAAATATGGCTCAAGGCGAACAGCAGCGAGCCGTTCAGTTCGCCGGCCATCGGCACGAAAATCGTTTTATACAGGTAACTGTAGCCCGATACCGTTTCGTGGTCGAGGGTGTATTCGAGCCGGCCGATGGTTTTGGCCCACAGGCCCGAGGCGGCGAACACGAAAATCGAGTTGGTGCCGAAGATCACGAACGGCCAGGCCGGTTTTTTCCAGCCGCGGATGTCGATCAGCCAGATGCACAGTGTCAGGAACAATGTCGCCAGTCCCCCGGTGAACAGGACGTAGGAACTGCTCCAGATCGGTTTGTTGATCGGGAAGAACAGTCCCCACAGCCAGCCGGCGGCCACCAGGGCGGCGCCGACCATCAACAACAGTTTCAGATTATCCTTCTGGTTCTTGGCGGACTGGATGATGGTGCCGATCTGGTAACCCAGCATGGCGGTAACGATCGCCGGCAGCGTGCTGAACAGTCCCTCCGGGTCGAAGGCTACGCGCTGGTCGAGGGCATCGCGGTAACCATGGTAGACATGGCCGTCACCGAGGATAGCCAGATCGATCTTGTTGGCAAAATTATTCAGCAGGCTGAACGGTTCGGGACTGGTACCGCCGATCCACATCGCCAGCCAGTAAAACACCAGGATACCGGCGCCGACGTAAATTTGCCGTTTCCAGTCCAGCCACAGCACCAGCAGGGAGGCTGCGCCGTAGGCCAGGGCGATCCGCTGCAGCACACCCATGATCCGCAGGGTCGAATAATCCCAATCCTGGCGGATGAACGGGTAGGCGTTCAGCAGCAGGCCGATGACGAAAATCGTCGCCGTGCGGCCCAGAATTTTCCGGACTGCCGGAGAGTCCAGGCGATATTCGAATTTTTTGAAGGAAAAGCGCATGGCGACACCGACGATGAACAGGAAGAAGGGGAAGACCAGGTCGGTGGGCGTGCAGCCGTTCCAGGGGGCGTGGCGCAGGGGTGCGTAGACGTGGCTCCAACTGCCGGGCGTATTGACCAGAATCATCAAGGCAATCGTCAGGCCCCGGAAGGCATCCAAAGACATGAAACGTTGATTGTTGATCATTGGTTACTCCTGTTTTTTCTTACCGAACTCGGGATCGATCGGCAGGAAATATAGAAGGATGAAGCCGGGAATGGTGGCGATCATTACCCAGATGAAGAAATTCTGGTAGCCGATGATTTCCTGCAGCCAGCCGGAGAACATGCCGGGGATCATCATGCCCAGTGCCATGAAACCGGTGCAGATGGCGAAATGGGCGGTTTTGTGCAGTCCTTCGGAGGCATAGATCATGAACAGCATGTAGGCCGTAAAACCGAAACCGTAGCCCAACTGTTCGATGGCGACACACAGGCTGATGACCAGGAAATTGTCCGGCTGTACCGATGACATATAAATGTAGACCACATCCGGCAGATTAATGGCGATCGCCATCCACCAGATCCAGGTTTTCAGGCCGTTGCGGGCGGCGACCAGTCCGCCGATGATTCCGCCCACGGTGAGCATGGCCAGTCCCAGGGTGCCGTAAATGAATCCGTACTGGCCGGTGGTGAGCGCCAATCCGCCCACTTCCTGCACGTCCAGCATGAACAGCGGTGCGATCTTGACCAGCTGTGCCTCTCCGAGTCGATACAGCAGCAGGAAGGCTACGAACAGCAGGATTTTTTCCTTGCGGAAGAATTCGGCGAAGACTTTCAGGAAATCACGGAAGAAATTGACCGCCGTTTCTTCGTGGTGTTCCAGATCGCTGGCCGGATAGGGTAAAATCCAGCGATGATAGATAAAGAAGACGATGAATAATCCCGCCAGGATGACAAAGGTAATCGACCAGGCCAGGGGAATGTTACCGGCGCGGGCCTCAAATTCCGCTGCGACGGCTGTTTTCAGCTTAGGGTCGGCCTGGATCACGGCCAGTTGCGGGCGGTTCCAGTTTTCGGCACTGAATACCATCCGGCTGCCTTCGATCAGGTTCAGGTTTTTATCGCCGGCCTGGCGTCCGAGATTAACGACCACGGCCTGCTTATCCGCCGGTGGTGCCGATAAGGTAACGTAAATCAACTCCACATTACCGGCTTGTTTCGAACTGCTGACAACCTCGTCGGGTCCGAAATTCCGACTTAAAAAACGCTCCAACGGATCGACGATAAAGCGGCTCCAGAATCCCGGTTGATCGACTTTCGATTCAGTTGCACTCGCTGTAGTCGGCAAATCCGGTTTGCCGCCGGCATTCCATTCCCGGACGGAATTGAGCAGTGCTTCGACTGCTTCCGGCTGCCGGGGAATCGTCGCCATCTGTGATTCGGCCATCAATACGATTTGGGGCGTGGCGGTGGTTGCGTCCATCAGAACGGTTTCGATAGCTGGCAGCGAACGGTCGAGTAGGGGATCGGTGCTGATCGTAATCGCCGTGGCGGGTAAGCCGCTGTGACTTTCGACGTAGCCGGCGAACATGATTAAAAAGCCCTGGACGGTTATCAGCGCCAGGCGGTAAAAAGTGCTGCGGATACCGACGAACCAGGTCTGCTGGTGCTTGGACAGACCCAGCATGTAAAAGCCATCGGCGGCAATATCGTGGGTGGCGGAGCTGAACGCCAGCAGCCAGAAAAAGCCCAGCGTCAGTTTAAAGAAGCCCGGCATCGGTATCGTCAGCGCGACACCGCCCAGACCGGCGCCGATCAGGACCTGCATGACCACGATCCACCAGCGTTTGGTCTTTAAAATATCGACGATCGGGCTCCAGAGCGGCTTGATCACCCAGGGCAGGTACAACCAGCTGGTGTACAGGGCGATGGCCGCGTTGGAAATGCCCATGCGCTTGTACATCACCACTGATATCAACATCACCATCGCATACGGAATGCCTTCGGCGAAATACAGGGATGGAATCCAGAACCAGGGCGAGCGAGCGGATTTTTTGGTGGTGTCAGTCATGATCGATACCTTTTCAGGAATAGATGGTTACCAGGCGGCTGCCCGGGTAGTAATGCTTGAGGATATTGGCCGTGTGGTAGCCTTTCAGGGCCATGCCGAGGGCTCCGATCTGGCACAGTCCGGCGCCGTGACCCCAGCCACCGCCTTTAAGCGTGAAAGTATCCGGTGCGGCATCTGCGGATCCGGATTTCTCCACGTAAAAAGCCGAGCTGTAGAGAAAACTGGGGTGGAAAGTCTGGCGAATTTTGTATTCGCTGTGAATATCGGCCGAGCATTCTTTTCCGGCGGTGTCATGATAAATGATCCGCAGGTCGATCAGCCGGCCGGAACCACCGCGCCGGACCGGGACGATATCGTCGATCGCGCGGGCACTCAGGTCCAGTTTTTGATTCAGCAGGTTGGTCATTTCCGCCTGGCTGTAGTCGAACCGCCAGCGGAAGTATTTGCCCGCTTCGTCGACGCCGCCGATGTACCGGGTCAGGTCCGCTTCGGGCACGATCAGCGGGCTGCAGAAACATTCCGGCGTCCCATCCACCCAATGCTTCAGGTTAGCCTCATCGGTCAACGGCAGCCGGTCCCAGCGGAAGCGGCTGCGGGCATCAAATATATTTTTCATGTAGGGCAGCGGAGGACCATCCCAGACGGCTTCGAAAGTTTCCATCATGCCGCCGCAGCTCTTGGAGTAGCGGGCGTCGCAGATCCGGTCATCGTACATGATCACCTGCCCGCGGGTGGCCTGGGCTCCGGCGATGGCATGGGGCGTCAAAAAACCGGTGCCGTGGTAGCGCTGGCAGCAATCGTCGTTGCAGACGTCGAATCCCAGTGCCTTGTGTTTCTGCTCGATATTGGCCAGCATCCAGGAACGGGCCACGATTGTCTGGGCCTTGATCAGGGTGCCGGTGCAGGCGGCGCTCATTTCCGAGGTGGCGACGCACATCAGGTATTGTTCCAGCGGCAGCTCGTTGACAACCATGATGATCCCGTCCAGCACCCGGATTTCCAGGTCTCCCAGCAGCTTCACATCGATGGCTTTTTTCCAGTGAAAACCGCGGCCGGCGATCACATTTTTAAGTACCAAAGGATTGCCGATGTTGGATGAGGATGCGGTCCGCTTGATCTCCACTTTGTGAACGCCCAGTCCGCCCAGCGACAGTTCGCCGTTCTGCACTGTCAACCGCATTTCTTTCGAGTCGATCCAGCAGCGGCTGGGATGTACGGCGTACAGGTCCGGTTCGGGGAATTCGATGGCGATGGTGGTGAAATTATCTTCGGGCAGAACAATACCTACCCGGATTCGCGGCTCCGCTGAAGGGATACGACCGCGTGTCAGCATGTCAGCGGTTCCTCCGGTAGTGCAAACAGGCGTCGATGCCGGCGCCCAGGGCCGGCGCTTCCCGCAACACGGAAGTGGCGATCAGGTCGGCATTAAACTGGCCGTCGCACAGATAATGTTCCCGGAAACGCGGGTCGGAAATAGCACTGGCCGCAATCAGGCCGGTTAGATTTTCCAGCAACGATTTCCAGAACAGCGGGGTCGTTTTCGAATCGTTCAGCAGGTTGCCGAGCCGTTGCCCGATAATCAGCCGGTCCAGCAGCGTACCGCGGTAGGGATGGTCGGGGAACAGCGGTGCACGGTTGGGATTCATGAAAGCGAAATTATTATTCCAGCCGGCGAAGACTGTGGCGATCCGCTCATATAGCAGTTCGGCCAGGAAATGACTGATTTCCCGAAAGGCCGCCACCGCGGCCGGCTCACCGACCAGCGCCCATTGCAAAATCTGGGGCGGGTAAATCTTTTTCGCGTTCAATTCCTCCACGGGAACGCCGGAACAGGCGCTGAAAATCGACTGGATACCGCCGGCCGAGGCGTAGCGCTCCAGCGATTTGCCTTTTTCATTCTGCAGTTCCCAGGTTTTGGCCAGCCAGGTCTTGGTCTGGTCCAGCGGAACCAGTTCGCCATCGAGTTTGAGGGCGTCGGCAGCCCCGGTACCGCCGCCCAGGTAGTAGGCATTGCCGACATCGCGGAATTCACCATCAGCCGAATATTCCTCGCCGATACCGCAATAGTCGGCGTCGCTGCCGATGCGGAAGATCGGGGCCGCCAGTTCGATCCCGGCGGATCGCAGCTCGGCTTCGACCTGGTCGGCGTAGTCCGGAATCCGCGGTCCGTTGAGCAGCACGGCAATACCACGCTGGTCGGCGGTTTTCAGTCCGGGCATGCCCAGACCAGCCAGGATCGGCCGGCCGGGAAATTGGGCTGCTATCGCACTGATTACATCGACACAGGCCCGGGTATAACAACGGCCCTGCCGGATTTCGGCGTCGGTCGGTTGGATTTGGCCGGCGCTAAATTCGCCAAGCTGCTGCTTGATATCCACCGACTGGAAGCCGGGGGTGTAATCAGCATATTCGCTATAGGATTTCTGGATGTTGGTTGAGCCGAGCGTAAAACTGCCGTCAGTGGAATCGCTGTTGACGGTCCAGCCGCTGAGCTTGGTGGCGCCGCCATCCAGCCCAACCAGGAGAATTCGTTGTTCCATCGGCTAACGGTTCCGGTTCTGGTGCTGCCGCCGCCGGATGGCTTCCAGGCGCATCCAGTCCTTGGCTTCGTCGTTGCGATCCACGGTGGACTGATCGATGCTGTGATCGGTGCCCCCGGAATGGCGGATGACCTCGTAAATCGGTTCGTAGATTCGACCGATGCGATATTTTTCGCTGATATGCAGCACCATATCATAATCTTCGCCGTAATTACGGGCGAAAGGATCGTCGTTGATGCCGAAATAGCCCATATCCCGGATCACCGAGAAGGGAATCGAGCGGGGCGCGCCGGCGCCGTTGATCCGCAGCAGGTTGTTGCGGCCGTTCTTCTCGGTCCATTCGTCGTGGGTGACGATGGGAATTTCCTCCATCCGGCGCAATTCGCCGGATTCCTGTTTTTCCCAGACTTCGTAGGAGCCGATCACCATGCCGATCCGGAGATCGGATTCATAGACTTCCAGGATTTTCTCAATTGCGTTCGGTTTCAGCCGGTCGTCGGAATCGAGCTGTACATAATATTGACCGCTGGCATGGCGGACGCCCATATTCAGGCAGAAGCCGATATTGTTGATATCGATCACCACCAGTTTGATCTGCGGTTTGTCCGGTTCATATTTGTCGCCGCCTTCCAGGTAGCGCTGTACTTCCGGTATCGTGGGGTCATCCGGGCCGCCGTTGACCACGATGATGGCCTCGATCTGGGAGACGGTCTGGGCCTGGATGCTGGCAATCGCCGTGGACATGAATTCGGGCCGGTTGTTGACTGGGATGATCACCGAAGCTAACAGGGGGGCCGCGTCATCGGCCTTGGACCGGCTGAAATAACCGGTGCTGGGTCGGAGGTAAGCCCCGATCCGCTTCAGATGCTCGGTAACCACCGCCTCAGCTTCCAGTTGCACCTCCTTGCCGGCCAGCAGGTAATCGAATACATTGGCCGACTTGCCCGCCGCCAGTATCCGGTACAGCGAGCCGTTGTATTTGTTGGAAATCCGGATCAGCCCGGAGCGTGCCGCCAGTTTCAGGCGGATATCGTACAGGGCGTTGTAGTCCAGCGATTCGTCGAAACCGTTGACCTGGTCCAGTGCCTCGCGGTCGAAGAAAAAGACCTTGCCGTAATCCTGGTTATCGCGCAGGCGGCCGGCATGATGACTGAACAGATGGACTTCCTTGATCTGATCGCCGTCCTGCAATTCATAGTCGGCATAAATCAGGCCGATCTTGGGATTGCGCCGGGCGGCCAGCAGAAACATATCCAGACAGGCTTGTTTCAAAAAGACCGGGTTGACCTGATTATCGACATAAACCAGGAAATCGCTGTCGTATTCTTCCAGCGCCAGGTTCAGTTTGTAGGAGAGATTGTCGACTTCCGCCGGGATCAGTTTGACCCGGGATTCGAATTCTTCCGGCAGCTCCAGTGAATTTTCACCGGCAAGTGCGATGATCGTGCTGAATTCGTTGGTTTGATTAAATATTGATTGGAGCGTCTGATTGAACACTTCCGGAGTCTGACTCTGCTTATCCGGTAAGTGCAGGATGATGGCTGTTTCCATAACTGTGACCGTTTCTTTCCCTTGTAATTAAATAAAAAAAAGCCGGTCATATATTACGGTTGCAAAACTGTTAATGTCAGTTACCATTTTTGCCAATTTAGTCCGAAGTTCGGGCTGTAATATGAGGGATATTCATATGTCTAAACGCCAGTGTACGGTACTTGCGGCTTTCCTGATTATTGCCACGGTTTCGTGGTCGGCCAGCATCGATACCGTAAAAACCTACAGTACGATAATGGAGCGCGAACTGACGGCGGTGATCGTAATTCCGGAGGAGACCGGTCCGACAACCGGGCCCTATCCGGTCGTTTATCTGCTGCACGGCTACGGCGGTGGCCCCTTCGACTGGATCAGTCATGCCGACCTGCGAACTTATACCGATCAACAGCAAATGATCATCGTCTGTCCAGACGGTGATAAAAACAGTTGGTACCTGGACAGTCCCGAAATCACAGGCAGCCAGTACGAAACCTATGTGGGCCGGGAACTGGTGCGCTGGGTCGACGACCATTATCCGACCATCGCCGGGCGCGAGGGCCGGGCCATTACCGGACTTAGCATGGGCGGACACGGGGCCATCTACCTGGCGGCCCGCCAACCGGACACCTGGTGTGCCGCCGCCAGCATGAGCGGCGCGGTCGATCTGACCGCTTCGACCAAAAAATATGAACTGGCCGAAAAAATCGGCGCCTTCGAACAATATCCCGAGCGCTGGCATGATAATTCGGTCGTGAACATGACCGGTCGGCTCGCCGTTGCCGATCTGGAATTGCTGATCGACTGCGGCGTCGATGATATTTTTATCGAAAACAATCGCGAATTGCACCGGCGGTTGAGCGACCAAAATATAGATCACGTTTACGTCGAAAAACCTGGTCGCCATTCCTGGGATTACTGGGTCGCCAGCCTGCCGGAGCATCTGGAATTTTTCAGCGAATGTTTTCAGAAACAGATTGTTGCCGATGCTGCGCCACAGCCGGAAAAATTAGTCCGACTAATGGAACAGGCCGTGGCCGACTCGGCCTGGCCCGGCGGTGTGCTGCTGGCTTTGCAGGGCGACCGGGTCGTGGCCGAAATCGCCGCCGGTTACCATACTTATGATCAAACCGCACCGACTCACATGGACGATATTTTCGACCTGGCGTCGGTGACCAAAGTCGTTTCCACCACCTCCGCCGCCATGAAGCTGTATGAGACCGGCAAGCTGGATCTGGACGGCCGGGTCGTGCGCTATCTGCCGGAATTCAAGGGCAGCAAACTGATCGGGCGTTGCCGCAAATCGCGGGTGACCGTGCGTCACCTGTTGACGCACACCGCCGGGCTGCCGCCGTTCCGTCTGTTCTACAAAATCGACGGTAGTGTCGCAGACCGTGTTGCCGCCGTGCTGGATACGCCCCTGGAAAGGAAACCAGGCCGCGAAATGGTATATTCCGACATCGGCATGATCACCATGGGCAAGATCGTCGAGCGGCTCAGCGGCCGGTCTCTCGATCAATTCGTCGCCACCGAGATTTTCGGTCCGCTTGGCATGACCAACACCGGTTATCTGCCGGCCCGGACCGAATTGTTCCGGATCGTTCCCACCGAAATTGACCCCGACGGAAAACTAGTACACGGTTATGTCCATGACGAGAACGCTCACAGTTTGGGCGGGGTGGCCGGGCACGCCGGACTGTTCGCCACCGCCGGCGACCTGGGACGGTTCAGCCGGATGCTGCTGCACCGCGGCGAGCTGGATGGCGTCCGGATATTCCAGCCGGAAACAGTTGACCTGTTCACCCGCCGCGCCGGGGTGATTGCCGGTGATTCGCGCTGTCTGGGCTGGGACAGCCCCAGCGGGTTGGCATCCGGCGGCGTCTATGTCAGCGACGACAGTTTCGGTCATACCGGCTTCACCGGCACGTCTTTGTGGATCGACCCCGTGAACGGGATTGCCGTGATTCTGCTGACTAACGCCGTCCATCCCGACCGGTCCTGGAAATCGCCGAAATATTTCGACTGGCGCCAGCGGATTCATTCCGCGGTCTACGAGGAATTAGGTTTCACGACCCCCAATCCCGCCCTGGAATTACGGAAGCGCTGGCAGGCGGACCAGTAATCGTTGCCAATTCGGTTTAAATTTCAATTGCAATAGAGTAGAGGGAACCATGCCATTCACAACCTTGGATATTCTGATCATCCTGGCCTACCTGGTGCTGATGATTTCGGTCGGCATTAAAATGAAGGCGCGGGCCGAGGGCAGCACCGCCGATTATTTCACCGGCGGTCGCTCGATGCCCTGGTGGCTGGCCGGCGTGTCGATGGTGGCCACCACTTTTGCCGCCGATACGCCGCTGGCCGTAACCGGAATCATCGCCGCCGACGGCATTGCCGGTAACTGGATCTGGTGGAATTTCATGTTTTCCGGTTTCATCACCGTTTTCCTGTTCGCCCGGCTCTGGCACCGGGCCGGCGTTATGACCGACGTGGAAGTAATCGAGCTGCGTTACAGCGGCCGGGCCGCCGGCATCCTGCGCGGTTTTCGTGCTTTGTATCTGGCCTTCCCGATAAACTGCGTGATCATGGGTTGGGTCACCCTGGGGATGTCCAAAATTATTCAGGTCATGACCGGCATCAACTCCTGGTACATTCTGATCGTCCTGTTCATTCTCACCGGACTTTACATCGTTGTATCCGGCCTGTGGGGCGTGGTGGTGACCGATTTTCTGCAATTTATCATCGCCATGACCGGCGCCGTCGTCCTGATGTTTTACGCCCTGAACGCCGTGGGCGGCGTGGGCGGTTTACAGGCGGGATTGATCGAAAGATTCGGTCCGGACCATTTTTACCTCGATTTCTCACCGATCGGCCACCCCAAGATTCTGCTGAGCACGGTTCTGGTCTGGCTGGGGGTCCAATGGTGGGCTTCCTGGTACCCCGGGGCCGAACCGGGCGGCGGCGGTTACATCGCCCAGCGGATGTTTTCCACCCGCAACGAAAAAGATGCCGTCAAAGCGACCCTGTTCTTCAATATCGCCCATTACGCCCTGCGACCCTGGCCCTGGATTCTGGTGGCCCTGGCGTCGCTGATCCTGTATCCCAACCTGGCCGACCCGGAGAAGGGTTACGCCCTGGCGATGATCGACCTGCTGCCGGCCGGCGTGCTGGGACTGCTGTCGGTGGCTTTTCTGTCAGCCTTCATGTCGACGATCTCGACCCAGGTGAACTGGGGATCGTCGTATGTGGTCAATGATTTCTATGTCCGGTTCATCAAACCGGTGAACCGCTTTCCATCCGAGGCCGCTGCCCAGAAACACTATATAATGGTATCGCGGATAGCTACGGTACTGATGATCGTGGCGGGTATCGTGGTATCGTATTTTTTTGAATCGGTCAAAGGTGGCTGGGAATTCATCCTGTCTCTGGGGGCCGGGGCGGGACTGGTCTACATGCTGCGCTGGTACTGGTGGCGGGTCAATGCCTGGAGTGAAATTTCTGCGATGCTGACGGCCTTGGTTGCCAGCTCACTGGCCGGAACCCTGGGATTTTCCGGTTTTGCGGACAAGATGATCTTCACCACCGTCCTGACCACTGTGGTCTGGATTGCGGTTACATTTTTGACCCCGGCTGAGGATCCAAAACTATTACAGACTTTTTATGATAAGGTGCGGCCTGCCGGACCGGGTTGGAAACAGTTTGCCGGACCGGCCGGCGCGGAATCGCTCTGGCCCGCCATCGTCAATGTGATTCTGGCGGTCCATGTCGTGATCGGTTCGCTGTTCGGTGTCGGTTACCTGATTTTCGGGCAATACGGTCGGTTGCTGCTGTTCGTGCCGATGGCGGTGATTCCGGCCTGGTTCCTGCAGCGTCGCATGGCCCGGTCAGCCCAAAACGGTTGAGCGGGGAAGAGTATGAAATTACAATTCGGTGAATATTGCCTGCGCTCATGGCGAAAATCCGATGCGCCGGCGCTGGTGAAATACGCCAATAATATTAATATCTGGCGCAACCTGCGGGACCTGTTTCCCCATCCCTACCAACTGACCGATGCTGAAATTTTCATCAACCGGGCGCTGACAGTACAACCGGAATCGCTCTTCGCTATCGCCACCGCCGATGAAGCGATCGGCAGCATCGGTCTGCTTAAAAAACAGGATATTCATCGATTCTCGGCAGAAATGGGTTACTGGCTGGCGGAACCGTTCTGGGGCCAGGGAATCATGTCGCAGGCGGTCCGGCTGTTCAGCGACTATGCTTTCGTTAATTTCAACCTGATCCGGATTTTCGCCGAACCGTTCGCCACGAACCAGGCCTCGGCCCGGGTGCTGGAAAAAGCCGGCTTCGTGCTGGAAGGTAGAATAGTCAGCGGCGCCGTTAAGGAAGGTCGGATAGTGGACCAGTTACTGTACGCCCGCACGATCACGCCGGAAGGACCACTATCGTGAAGCCGGCTGGATTGGCAGGACTGGCGCAGCAACGGCACCTGCGGGTACTGGGATTGATGTCCGGCACCTCGATGGATGGCCTCGATATCGCCGTTGTCGATATTGCTTTGCGGACGGATCAGGCGGAATTCGAAATCCGGTTCTTTACATCGGTGCCGTTTCCCGAAGCGCTGAAAAACCAGATTCGTGCCGCCCTCACCGGTACCACCGAACAGGTCTGTGCCCTGAATTACGACCTGGGCCGCTGGTATGCCGAGGCCGT
>JBDRBK010000039.1:0-8687 GCA_043822705.1 Fidelibacterota bacterium | reverse complement strand
GAAGGAAAGAAAAAAACGATTGATCGGTCAACGTAACCAACGTAGACTTTACTGGTCAAATCAGAATCATTGCCAATTAACCGGGAATGGATTATAGCGAATTAAATGCTGCTTATGCGACATCGTTCAAAAATCGCGGCGATACTGTCCGTTTTTTTGTTGCAAGATCATGGCTGACAGCTCACCCCTCACCACACCGGAGCGCCAGCGCAGGCAAATGCCCTGTCCCCTGCCTGCTGATTCTGCCTGCAAATAATCCTGAAATATGTCCCCGGAGTCTCAATAAATTTCAGGCCTGATTTACGGGAATCTGATCCTGAAATCACAACATGGCTATCAATAATCGAGACTGGGAATCGCAAATGACGCTGTTTAACAACCTTATCGCCGCAATTGTACCGTATTTCCCGAAATTTTTAGTCAAACCCTTCGCCAAGCCCTACGTGGCCGGCGTAACCCTGGACGAGGCCATCGCCAAAGTCAAAAAACTGAATGCCGACGGCTATGCTACGACGCTGGACATCCTGGGCGAGCACGTTCACTCGGTGACCGAGGCGACCGCTATCCGTCAAGCCTACTGCGAGCTGCTGGAACGGATCAAAGCCGAAAAGCTGGACAGCACGATTTCCTTTAAACTGACCCATCTGGGCCTGGAACTGGATCGGGAAATCGCCCGGCAGAATACCCTGGCGCTGGCCCGAAAAGCCCGGGAACTGGATCTTCCGGTCACGATCGACATGGAAAATTCACCCTACACCGACGCCACGATTGAAATTTATCAGCAGGCCCAGGCCGAGTTCGCCCGGGTCGGCACGGTCCTGCAGGCCTACCTGTACCGCAGCATCGCCGATGTCAAGGCGCTGGACAAACCGGATTTCCATGTCCGCATCTGCAAAGGCATCTACCGCGAAGCGGCGGAAATCGCCATCCAGGACCGTGAGGATATCCGCGGCAGTTTCAGCGAAATCGTCAAAATTCTGTTACGTGGTCACAGTTACGCCGCCATCGCCACCCACGACAAGGTCCTGATCGATGATCTGGAACAATGGATCGAGGAAAATAACATTCCCCAGGACCGTTTCGAATTCCAGGTGCTGCACGGCGTTCCCATGGGCGACCGGCTGGAACGGCTGCTGAAAAAAGGCTATACCGTGCGCGTCTATGTTCCATTCGGCGCGGCCTGGTTCGATTACGCCGTCCGCCGCCTCAAGGAAAACCCCAACATGGCCGGTTATATCGTGGGGAATATTTTTAAAAGAATGCAGGATTAGCAGCGCACGTCAGCGCGCATCGTTCCCCGAAAACGGTATAATTACCGCCGCCGTTCCGCACTTTTCCGCTCGGGCGGCACTCCCCATTCACCAGTCCCTGATATAAATTAGCGCTAACCTTTTCACAAATAATTGAAAATATCAGGGAGGTCAGCCATCAACGAACCAGCAACCATCCAAAAAATCCTGGCGATGAAAACAATTGCCGTCGTCGGGCTGTCGGCGACAGCGGGCCGGCCCAGTTACAATGTGGCGGCCTACCTGCAGGCCCACGGATACCGGATAATTCCGGTCAATCCCGGGCAGACCGAGATTCTGGGCGAAAAAGCCTACCCGGACCTGAAAAACATTCCCGGGGCGGTGGATGTCGTCGATGTTTTCCGCCGGCCGGAACACGTGGCGGCGGTTGTGGACGAAACACTGGCGATCGGTGCCCGGGCGCTCTGGCTGCAGGACGGTGTGATCGATGAAACGGCGGCCAAAAAAGCGGAAGATGCGGGTCTGCTGGTGGTCATGGATGATTGTATGCTGCGCCGGCACAAGGCGCACAGCGACCCGGACTACGCCCCCGCCTGCGAAATCTGATCCGCCGGGCTAATTGTCGCCGCGGCGCCCCCAGCCCATTTTCGTCCGCAGGGTATGAAAATAATTACTGTCGGCGAACTTGATCATCGGTATCTGGTAGTCTGCCTTGCGAACGCAAATCCGGGGACTGTTCTCCAGGTACTCGGCGATCTGGCCGTCGATCGTGACGGCGACGCTGACCCGCTGCGACTCCGGAAAGGTAATTTCGATCACCGTATCGTCGGGCAGGACCAGCGGCCGGTAGGTCAGGCTGTGGGGACAGATCGGCGAAACCACCATGGCGCTGATTCCGGGCACGACGATCGGTCCCCCGGCCGCCAGGGAATAGGCCGTCGATCCGGTGGGTGTGGCCACGATCAGGCCGTCGGCCTTGTAGGTGGCGACGAAACGCTGATTGACCAGTAACTGGGTCGTGATCATCCGGTTGGACTTGCCCTTGTCCACCACTACATCGTTCAGGGCGTGGAAAACATGGACCTGATCATTATTGTATATCGTACAATTCAGCACCTGCCGCTGCTGGATCGAATAATCCCCGGCGATCACCGCCTCCAGCCGGTTATAAAAATCGTTGACGGTCACTTCCGCCAGAAAACCCAGGTCCCCCAGGTGGATTCCCAGGATCGGTATATTACGGTCGGCCACCGCCCGCGCCGCCGAGAGGATCGTGCCGTCGCCACCCAGGGTCAGAACAAAATCCATTTTCAGAAAGTCGTCGGCGGAATTGATCGTATCGAATGTATAACGATCGCGGTCCGGCAACTGCGAAACGATCAGGCTGGTCAGATGGACGCACTGCGAGCGGCTGCGGGCCCAGTCCAAGATACCGGGCAACAGCTCCCAGAAGGCCGGTTTCTCGACGTTGGCCCAGATCGCGAAGCAACCCTTGGTCAATCCAGGTCCTCCAGCGCAAACGACCCGTCGGTCTGTTTAATCAGCGTCTTGATCTTCTCCTCCGCCTGCGTCAGTTGTTCCTGGCAGGAGCGGGTCAGTTCGACGCCTTCCTCAAACAATTTCAGATTTTCCTCCAGCGGCAGGTTGCCATCCTCGAGCTGCTGGACGATTGTTTCCAGCCGCTGGAAGGCGGCTTCGAAGGCTATCGGTTTGGTTTTTTTTGCCATGGTCGAATATAAGTTCAGTTTAGCGGTTTGAGATGCAAAAAGCTGCGCCGGCTAATCATCGGCGTCGCCGGTCTTTTCGGCTTCTATTCGGCCCCGGGCGAGTTGCAGATCGAATGCTTCGCCGATCTGCAGATCGCCGGCTGCCCGCAATACCTTGCCATCGTAGCGGCGCCGCGCCAGGGCATAGCCGCGCTGCAGCACGTTATCCGGGTTAAGCGCCGCCAGCCGATGTTGCAGGCCGTCCAGGCGGTTATTCAGCAGCTTCAGGTAGCCTGCCGGGGCCTGCCACAACCGCCGTTGCACCGGCGCCAGGCGCTGCCGGGAATAATTCAGCAACTGCTGCGGCTGGCGGAAGCCGTAGCGGGCGGTGAGCTGATCGACGGCCTGGAAGCGATTTTCCACGATTCGCTGCATATTTTTGCCGATTACTTCGGAATAATGCCCCAGTTCAGCGGCTATTTCCCGCCCTGCCGGTGCGGCCAGTTCCGCCGCCGCCGACGGCGTCGCCGCCCGCTGGTCGGCCACCAGGTCGGCGATGGTGATGTCGGTTTCGTGCCCCACCGCCGAAATCACCGGCAACGGACAGGCGGCCAGGGCCCGCGCCAGCGCTTCTTCGTTGAACGGCCACAGGTCTTCCAGGGAACCGCCCCCGCGGCCGACTATCAGCACATCGACCTGACCGTAATCAGCAAATTCACCCAGGGCGGCCACGATATCGGCCGCGGCGTCGTCGCCCTGCACCAGGGCCGGGCGCAGAATGATCCGCAGGTAGGGCGCCCGCCGTTGCAGTACCTGGATGATGTCGCGGATTGCGGCCCCCGTGGGCGAGGTGATCACGCCGATGGTCTTGGGATAGGGTGGCAGCGGCCGTTTGCGCTCGGGATCGAATAATCCTTCCGCCGCCAGCCGTTTTTTCAAGGCTTCGTAGGCCAGGTAGAGCGTCCCGATCCCGGCCGGTTCCATCCGATTAATGATGATCTGGTAGTAGCCGCGGGTCTCAAAAACGGAAATCCGCCCCTGGACCAGCACCTGCAGACCGCTGTCCGGGCGAAAGCGCAGGTACAGATTATTACCCTTGAACATAACCGCCTTGATCTCGGAACGATCGTCCTTCAGGGTGAAATACATGTGGCCGGAACGGTGGTGAATAAAATTGGAAATTTCGCCGGAAACCCAGACGCTGGGGAACTGACCCTCCAGCGTATCTTTGATCAGTCGGGTTAAATCGGAAACCGACAGGGATGCTTCGGGATCACTCACCGGTTCGGTGGCTGCGGTCGGCCGGCGGCGATCCAGCAGTAGTACCAGAAACTGGCGACGCGCTGGCTGGCCAGATTCAGTTGCTCCCGGGCCAGTTGGCCCGATTCCCGTTCCAGCACGGCATAGTATTCCGTATCATCGGGGAGCGGATTATAGGTTTTCAGAATTTCGCGATCGGCCGGCGCCAGCACCTGGCGCGCCAGCGAATCGGCCCGCAGTATCCGACCGTGCACCAGGTAGGATTCCCGGACGATGGTAAAACATTCCTGCAGCGGATCGGCAATTGAATCAACCGCTCCGGCGGCAGTGACAGTGGGCGGATATTTTTCCAGCAGACCGATTTCCCAGCGGAAATGGATGCCGTCGTTGCCGGTTAGCTGACCATTGTAGTTGGCGACGGTATGCAGCGGCATGTGCAGGTCGGCCACATAATGACCCAGGGCCGCCAGCGGTATCAGGGCCGGCTGCCACTGCCCCGCTGCCAGCAGGTCGCTGATGCGCCGGCAATACTGGTCGATGTAATAGGGCGCGATACCGTTTTTACGAACCTGTTCACGGCCATAGCGCTGTTCCAGTTCGGCCTGGGTTGCGGGCAGGTCGGAAAACGGATATTCGGAGTACAGATCGATATCGATAAAATGCCGATAGCCTTCTTCCCGGTCGCCTTTTTTCCAGCTGTCCGGGTCGGGCGCGTGCAGCGCCAGCGAATCGGCAAAAACTTGGATGAAATTCCCGAAATCTCCGGGCACAATGGTAGCGGCGGCGGCCCGGTTGATCAGAACATGACCTTCATTTCCCCAGCCACGGGCAAGATTGCCCGTGGCCAGAAAAATGATGCACTGGATAAATACAATCCAACGCCGCATGGGCAGACTCTTAGCGATTCTTTTTCTTATGACGATTCGCGCGCAAACGTTTTTTACGTTTGTGAGTCGATATCTTACGCTTCTTGCGTTTTTTTCCGCAGGGCATAATTCCTCTTTATTGGTTCATTAAAGTAGTGTTAACAACTGTTTTCATTCGTAAGGACGGCTTAAAAGTCGGAACAAAACGTTCCGGCAGTTGAATTTCGCCCCCGGTACCCGGATTACGGGCAATCTTGGGCAACCGGTGTTTTACACCGAAGGTCCCGAAACCGCGTAATTCGACGCGGTCGTTGCGGGCCAGTGCCTCGATAATTTTTGCCATGATTCCGTTCATGACGGTCTCGGTCTCGACTTTAGTGAGCCCCGTGGCCTCGGCGACCGCGGTGACGATTTCCTGTTTAGTCATTGATTTTCCCACGCCAACGATATGCTGGAATGCTGTCGAACCAGGAACTCCCGACCGGCTCGCGCTCACCAAGAATCATTTCCATCAACGTTGGTCGGCGATGCCTGATTCGAACTGTTTTTGGTTTACCTTTGATCCCGCCCAGTTCGGCGGCGATGGAAACGGCATCCTCGTAAGTTCCCAGTGTGTCGATCAAACCTAAATTTAACGATTGGGTGCCGGTAAATACGCTACCATCGGCTAATTCACGGACCGAATCTAAGTCCAAATTCCGTTCCAGCGCTACCGCAGACACGAACTGCTGGTGCAGCTCATTGACGACATTCTGGAAGTAGCGCCGGTCGGCGTCGGTGGGCGACCGGGTGGGCGAACCGGAATCCTTCAGTTTCCCGCTTTTAACCGTCTCGATGCTCAGCCCCAGCTTGTCCAGTAATTCCACTGCCACCGGATATTCCATGATGACGCCGATACTGCCGGTAATCGTTCCACGGTTGGCCACGATCCGCGAACCGCCCAGAGCGATATAATAGCCACCGGAGGCCGCCACGCTGCCCATCGATATAACCACCGGCTTTTCGGCCCGGACTCGCCGGACTTTCTCGTAAATTTCCTGTGATGGCGCCACCACCCCGCCGGGACTGTCGATCCGCACCACCAGCGCCTTCACATCGCTGCGCCGCGCCAGCTCGTCCAGATCCTCCACAATCTGCCGGGAAGCGTAAATCGCACCTTCGATCCGCAGCACGCCGACTTTTTCACCGACGCCGAAACCGTCGTCGCCGCCGGACAGGTTCACCAGCCGGCCCAGCAGGAACAGCACCAGGATCGTCACCAGGATAATCCAGACCCAGCGGTTGGTCTGGTGGGGTAAGCGTGGGGGCATCAACTTTTGGGTATCCAGATCGTTAATTTTTGTCCGGGGTAGATAAACTGGCCGTAGCGCAGATTATTCCAGTTGCGGATACGACTGGCGCTGGTCTTGTAATCCTCGGCGATCTGCCCCAGCGTATCACCCTTGCGTACCACGTAGACCACTTTTTCGTGGCCGGTCGGCCCGCTTTCCGCAAAGGTCGGCGTCGGACGCTGACCGGGAACCGGAATTGTCAGTTTCTGCCCGACCTTGATTTTATGGCGGTTGTGAATTTTATTGACCGAAGCCAATTCGTGAATCGAAACCTTGTAGCGCTTGGATATATCCCACAGTGTTTCGCCGTAGCGCACCCGGTGCTCGACGTATTCCGGGGCGAAGCGTTCTTCTTCCGGCAGCGCCAGCAGTGTGCTCATAAATTTATCCTGGATACCCACCGGTATCTTGAGCGTATAGTCACTGTCGGTAGGGGTCGCCGATTGCCGCAATTCGGGATTGAGCTGCCGCAGTTCGGCCACGGTGATACCGGCACAGTTGGCCAGCACCGCCAGTTCGGCGCTATGCTCCAGTTTCACCTCATCGTACGCAAAGGTAATTCTTTCGGGAATATTGAAACCGTATTTCTCCGGCTCGCGGCAGATAATGGCGGCGGCCAGGTAGGTCGGAATGTAATTGCGCGTCTCCCGCGGCAGCGAATATAACTGCCAGTAGTCATTGGTCTGGTGCAAACGCACCGCCCGCTGAATCCGGGCCGGGCCGGCGTTGTAGGCCGCCAGCGCCAGGTACCAGTCATCAAACAACGAGTACAGGTCCTGCAGATGCACCGCCGCCGCCCGCGTGGCCTTGACCGGATCGCGCCGCTCGTCGACCCACCAGGTACGTTGCAGGCCGTAATTTTTACCGGTGGAATAAATAAACTGCCACATGCCGACCGCGTTCGCCCGGGAATAGGCCTTGGGATTCATCCCCGATTCGATCAGTGACAGGTAGATCAATTCTTCCGGCAACGAATATTCCGCCAGAATTTCCACGACCATATCATGATACAGGGCATAACGGCTAAGCCAGACGGCGAACTGGTCGCGTCCCTTGGTCTGAAAGAAATTGATCGCCTGCTCGACCTTCTTATTATAGAGGATCGGAATGTGGCCTTCCCGGTCATCCACGACGGTGAATTTGATATCGCCTGCTTCCACCTCCAGCGGTTCGATATAATCGGCCAGATCGCTCGTGATCTGATCGGCCACGATCGATACCTCCGATTTGACGATCGTACTCAACTGGTTGGCATAGACATTCAGCAGGGTGTTCTCAAAACGGGTGAATTCTTCGTGATCTTCTTCGGTCATTTCACCGAACTGCTCGGCCTCTTCCAGCAGATCGAAAATCCGGTCCAGCAGGTATACCACCTCCAGCGTATCGCCGTGAGTGTCGGCGATAATCGCATCCGTCATCAACAGTTTGACGTCCCGCAGCAGCAGCGGCAGCCGGTTGCCCTCGGCGCTGAATCCGTTTTCCGATTCAAAACCGTTGTTTAACTGGTCTTCTTCCGCAGCCGGGCTGATTTCGGAATCAGTACTGGGCGCCGGCGGGATCTGTTCCGTGGCGCGGCCGGCCAGCAGCACGACTGCCAGCAGCGGGATAACAAGGAGGCGTATGATGGTAGCGTTCATGAGTCCATATTCTTAATAAAACAGGGCGAAATTAGGCGGGGCAGGCAACCGACAGCAAGCCTTTTAACCGTGCGGTTCGTCAAGAATACGGGCAATGATGGCTGACGTACTCTGACCGGGTGTCAATTCGATCGTCACGACCCGGCCGCCGCGTTCCCGTATGAAAGCCGCACCGGCGATTTCCTCCGGCCGGTAATCGGCGCCTTTTACTAAAATATCGGGCAGTAGCGCTCGGATCAGTTCCTCGGGGGTGTCCTCCTCGAACATCACCACCAGGTCGACCGATCGCAATGCTTCCAGGATTCGGCCGCGATCGGCGGCGGCCTGGATCGGTCGCCCGGCACCCTTCAGGCGGCGGACCGAAGCATCGCTGTTGAGTCCGACCACCAGAACATCACCCAGGGCGCGGGCGCTGCTCAGCAGTTCCACATGCCCGGCGTGCAGCACATCAAAGCAGCCGTTGGTGAAGACGACCTGTTTATCGGTGGCCTGCCAGTCGCGGATCAGCCGGCGGGCGGTGGTTCGGTCAAGCATCGGAACTCACCGCCGGCAAGGGGCACCGCGCGCAACCGCCCGACCGGCAGTATCTCTTGACGACCATCAGACCACCCTGGGCGAAACAAAAATTCTTCAGATC
>JBDRBK010000038.1:0-8441 GCA_043822705.1 Fidelibacterota bacterium | reverse complement strand
ATTACTAATTACAATTGGTTTCTAATCATTCGTTATTCATAATTCATTCAATTATTGGACTAACGCAAGGTTACAATGGGAATTAGAAGGAAGTGACAGAAAATTCCCAAAAGTTGATTTAATAGCAGGTGGGATATTATTAGCATTAATCTGGCTTGGCTTTAGAATGATAACATGACCACACGAATCCGCATATTAATCAGAATAATGCTAATCGTATGATCTTGGAAAAACGAACAATAGCCTATTATACTCAATAAAGAAAAATTACTAGGACTCTCATCTAGTTATACTAGTATCCTATTTCGGGTCACGATTTTCGGGACACAGCATCACTTTTACCGTCGGTATAGCAACGTACTTCTAATCCGTAGGTCACAGGTTCGAATCCTGTCCGGGGTACTCCTTAATAACTCCCTTTTCTTGCCCAACATGTCAGGCAAGTCGACGAGAAAGAGGGGGTTGTCGTTTGTAATGGAAAAGTGGAACACTGTTTCGGATAATGTCCCCAAATACCGTTTTCGGGACACGCCCGTTCCTGGAGAGGCCGGTAGCTTCGAGCGGTTTCCGCCAGAGCCGTTTATTTCAAAATGGCGCCGATTATTGCGCACAACAAGGCCAGATTCATAGCGGCGATATAGGAATAGAACCAGATTCCGGGTTTACCTGTGTCCTTTTCGGTCAGGTCGCGATACTGATTAATATATTTGAAAATCAGCAGTCTGACCAGCAGGAAGCTGACTTTATGACCACGCCGATTAAGATAAGCCATCATTACCATGGCGGATAAAATTCCCCAAATCACGCTCAGAATTGCGATTCCAAACAGGATACTGCTCATAGTACTCCTCCGATACCTATTTCAATTTGCCCGGCTCTACAGCCCGGCCTTTGCGGCAAACGCTCGCCGGGTTAAAACCGTCCTGATAGTCTACCGTACTTGGCTGTAAATCACAAGTTACCGATTCGCGTTCATTCACTCCAGCGGCCAGACCGCTGTACCGGTCTGATCGAATACCGGCGACTGTCCGTAGGCTTCCCGGGGACTGTCGGTGGCTTTTTCCACCGCGGCGCCATACTTTCCCGCCACCGCGCTCACCGGGTAATGGATACGCTTTTTCTCCGGCCGGTAACCGATCATCAGGATCGCGCAGGGTTGATCGCCGGCGCCCACGAAAACGTGGGTCGTCCCCGGCGGACAGTGCACGAAATGCCCGGCCCGCAGTTCCCGTTCTTCCTCCTCGATGATCAGGATACATTTACCGGAGAGGACGTAAAAATTCTCCTGGCCCGCCTCGCGGTGGTAGAAACAGTTGGGCTGCCCCGGTTGGATCACATGAATGTTGACGCCGATCTGCGGAAACGGCGTTTCGCCCTCGAAATCGCAGACCTGGCCGAAGCGCTCGCTGCGCACCCAACCCGCTTCGGCGGTGTGGATGACAAACCAACCCTTCTGTGCTGTATATTTCATGTTAAATTTCCTTTTTCCTATTCAATCGCATTATTATACTAATATAATCTACTCCTGTATCTCCTGCTGGCGTCTATTGAATATTTCAACTCGGCTTTAAGTCGCCATGCATTATTATTGTACTATAACCACAAAGTCACTGCAGGGGCGCGACTGCCGCACCATGGCAGTTTACCTCATATTCCTTACGCTTGGTTGACTGTTCATTTTTTATTTACTTTTTAGAGTTATTGATATATCGCTTTTAATATTCTCAAGATGTAATTGCTCAATTGTCGCGATAATGTTTTTCACTGTATTTTTTGCTGAGTATTTGATGTCGACAAACAATTGCTCGACTTCTTTCCAAGAGCCATCTCTTGTTTTCTTTTGGTGCACTGGCTCGGTATTAATGAAATATTTATCCGTGTATGAGGAGTTGAAAATAGGAATGTTATAATTTCTTAAGTGCCCATTATTAAGGAGCCATTGAACAAATTTTACTGAAACCTCTGTCCAGGAACTTACTATCATTTGATCATTATTAATTTTAAGCTCTAATGGTTTTGAATATCCAAGGTCTTTCTCTAAGAGTTTCTCAAGCGACAATGTTTCTTCTGTAAATATTTTATCCTTAGTTTTTTCTGGTTGTTGAACAGTTACGGTTGTCTTAGTCGGTTGAGTGCTTTTGTGGACCTGTTGTGTGTATAAAGTCGATTTTCTATCTTTTAGAAACTGTTCAACAATATTTGTCTCAGGTCTGTGTCCAGAAATTTCCTCTGTTTTTTCAACTAATAATTCAACGAAGAATTCGTCCGGCTCTGAGATAATCCTATCAAAAGCCTGAGGCAAAGTATCCTTGATTATTTGTATCTTTTTCTTACTGTAATAACTATCTTTTGCGTTGTCAGTGGCTTTATTAGAAATAACATTGTCTTTGGATAGATAGTCATTGAACTTGTCAGCGATTTCGTCTGGTTCTTGATTTAAAAAATCAATGGTATAGAATTTTCTTTGTTCCCACAGCCCCTCTACTAATGGAAGGTAGAACCACCAAGTTAACCCGTTAGTAAGAATGGCAAGAGTTACACCTTCCTCAAATGAGTATTGGAGTAATTGCTCTTGATGGCTGTCTAGGTCTTCTCTGATTCTTTTAGCCTCTATGAATACTTTATTCTCGTTTCTATGTCGCAAGGAATAGTCTACTCGTTTTCCTTTGTTTCCGTACTCTGGAAATACTTCTTCTCTATCGAAAGTGTCCCAACCCAAGGCGTTGAGAATTCTCAAGAGGATGACTTGCTTGGTCGCTGATTCGTCATACGCAGACAAGTCTCCCTTATTTCTTATTTGTATGATGGCATCTATTAGTCTAACTTTCATTATCGTCCTTTAATTGGTGGTCAGTATATAAAAACAATTGTCTTTACAGACCCAATATAGTGGTGTAAACACAATTACGTTTATGGCTCATATAGCATCAATCCTATTAGGAAACATTTGTTATTGTTAGCCCAAAAAATCTTAAAATTCCCGTCCCCGCTGTACCGCCCCGCATAAAAACAATAGTGTGTAATTCGTATTCGCCGAAGCGAATGTACGGGTTTTATAATTTTCGGCAAACCATTACTTTGGGGAAATAGCAAAATCAATTCGGCCGCAAGGATACCAATCTACGCTGACCAACTACGCCAAGGCTTCGTTGGTTGAAAATCCTCTCCCCGCGCCGACGCTAAAGCTGTGGCGGGCAGGTCGGTGGTGTCTCCCACAGGTACGTGGTGGGTCTTTGAATAACCAACGCCGATTAACGAGTGTTGATTTGCGAAGTACGCACCGGGATAACTTCTTACCTCAAAAATCGTCGTTCCTTGTTCGATATTCAAGTCGATAATTCTGCCAATTACCGGGACCATTCCCTCGTCCATCCGGACCAACCTTCCGTACATCCGGACCGGGCTTTGGTCCATCAGGACCGGGTTTTGGTCCACCTAGACTGAGCTTTGGTCCATCTGTACCGGGCTTTAGTCCGCAGGGACGCAGAGAGCACAGAGTAATTCAAAGACTTCAGGGCTGTTGAAAGTCCCCTCCTTGGAGGGGTAGCCCGACAGGTCGGGACGGGGTGGGTGCCGGAATACCCAACAGCGATTGACGAAGGCCGAATCGGAAAGTGCGTAGCGGAACGACTTCTTGTTATGTCGTTATTTGCTCAGGCTTCGATTCGCCTGCGCGAAAGCCGCGTCTGACAAGCACGCTCCGCATGACAGTTGTTTTCTCACTGCTTACTTATCACTTATCACTTATCACTGATTACTATATTTGAACTTCCAGCGGCGGATTGTTGCGCTGCAAATGGGCCTGTTCCGGCCGCAGATCACGGCGGTAATATTCGAAAGTCTTGCCGGTGCCGTTCCAGTTATCGATGCGGTTCAGGATCTTGACGTCGCCGGTGAACTTGGATGAGACGCCCACCCGCACATGTCCGGTGATGAAACGGATCGCCGAGCGTTTCTTGGCCCAGCTCAGATAGACCCGTTTCAGCATCTTGGCATAGCCGTTGGATTTGTACTGTTTCATGATCACGAAGGCATAGGAATACATGGTATTGCACTTGCCGAAATTCTCATCCACCCGCGCCCACGGTTCCTGGCCCAGTTCCTCTAGAGGAATGCCGATGATATAGCCGATGATTTCCCCGCGGTAACGGGCAATAAACGGCAGGGAAGTGGTTTTGTTGAAATATTTGTGGATCGTGTTCTTGGTCAGCACTGCCGATTGCCCGTATTCTTCGACCAGGTGCCGCGAAATTTCGATCAACGCCTCATAATCCTCTTCGCCGACATGCTCGATCAATTCGATCCGGAAAACCCCGGATGAGGCGATCACCCGCGATTTGGACTGGGCGGTAATATCAAATTCGAGCTGTTCCATCACGGGTAGTAATTTAGCATGGAAAGCAATGGTTTTCATCTGCTCGCGGCCAAATTCCGGTCAAACTCGAATTAATTCCAGGGATGGCACTGGCCGTTGTGCGAAGCGACCGGCGCAAGTAAATTTCCGCTTGATGAAACCGTTCAATTTAAGACTTCAGGAGTACGCCGACCGGATCGATTCGCGGCTCTGCGTGGGGCTTGACATAAATCCTGAATTATTAAAGTCGGCCCGGCCCACCCTGGCGGACCTGCAGGAACACACCTTTAAAATTATTGACGCCACCCGCGATCTGGCGGCGGCCTTCAAACCCAATCTGGCTTTTTTCGAACGCTGGGGCGCGGCCGGCTTCGGCTGGCTGGAGGCGACTCTGGAGCGGATCGGCGCCGGGCCGCTGGTAATCGGCGACGCCAAACGCGGCGACATCGGCAACACCGCCCGTCAATATGCCGTCAGCCTGTTCGATCATTTCGGTTTCGATGCCGTCACGATCAACCCTTACATGGGTCGCGATGCCCTGGAACCGTTTCTGGACCGGCCGGAAAAGGGGGCGTTTATCCTCTGCCGGACCTCCAATCCGTCCGCCGGCGAACTGCAGAACATCGAATCCGCCGGCAAGCCGCTGTATCTGCGGGTGGCGGAACTGGCGCTGGAATTGAACCGGGCCGATAATGTGGGACTGGTGGTCGGCGCCACCGCCCCGGCCGAGATCGCCCGGGTCCGCAAGGCCGCACCGCAGTTGCCGTTCCTGATCCCCGGCATCGGCGCCCAGGGCGGCGATCTGGCCGCCAGCTACCGGGCCGGCAACAGCGGCGGGTTCGCCCTGATCAACGTATCGCGCGGGATTTGCTTTGCCGGCGATCATTCGGCCGCGGCGATTCGTCAAGCGGCCCTGGATTACCGGGAAAAAATGCGCCGGATCGCCATCACCGGCGAATAACCGACAGGGATTAGTATGGAACAATCCGATTACCTGGAAATTTTCAAAGCCACCGGCGCCCTGCTGGAAGGGCATTTCATTCTGACTTCCGGTCGCCACAGCGCACGCTATTTTCAATGCGCCAAAGTATTGCAGTATCCGCAGCATCTGACCAGTTTCTCGGCCAAGATCGCCGGACATTTTAATGGCATGGGTGTCGAAACGGTGATTTCGCCCGCCATCGGCGGTATAGTGGTGGGCACTGAGGTCGGTCGTCAACTCAGTGTAAAGACAGTCTTCGCCGAACGGCAGGAAGGCAAAATGACCCTGCGGCGTGGTTTCGAACTGCGGCCCGGTGAACGGGTGCTGGTGGTGGAGGATGTGATCACCACCGGCGGATCGGTGCGCGAAGTGATCGATATCGTCGGCACCGCCGGGGCGGAGCTGGTCGGCGTGGGCGTGATCGTGGACCGCAGCAACGGCAGCGTGCGGCTGCACGACAACCAGTTTGCGGTACTGACCATGGAATCGGTCAGCTATCCGGCGGACGCGCTGCCGCCGGAACTGATGGCACTGCCGGCGGTCAAACCGGGCAGCCGGAAAAAATAATCAACCGGCCGGGTTTAATTACTAACTCTGGTGGGAGGGACCATGAAAAGAATTACGTTAGTTGCACTCAGCCTGGTGTTATTGGCAGGCTGCGCTTCAGTGCCTCGACTCCAGCAGCAGGAACAAGTCATTGAACCGGTTGCAGCCATCCAGCCGATAATCCTGGATTACCAGGAACAGGCAGCCGTCATATCGACTGCCTTCGGTGAGATCGTGCTGGATTTTTTCCCGACCGTGGCACCGCTGCACGTGGAAAGTTTTTTAACCCACGCCCGCAACGGCTATTATGACGGCACTACTTTTCACCGGGTGATACCCGGTTTCGTGATTCAGGGCGGCGATCCCAATTCCCGGGATAATGACCGTAGCAATGACGGCTGGGGCGGGGCGGCGGCCAAATACTACGAAGTCGGCAACGCCGACAGCACGGAAACCTGGATGCTGCCGGCTGAATTCAGCGACCGGCCCCACCGGCGGGGAGCGCTGTCGATGGCTCGTTCGCAGGAATTTAACAGCGCCGGCAGCCAGTTTTTTATCTGTGCCGACGACGTGCGCCGGCTGGATACCAAATATACGGTTTTCGGCGAGGTCGTGCGTGGTTTGGAAGTAGTCGATCGAATTGTCGCAGTTCCCCGCGATTCCCTGGATAATCCTCTGAAAAAAGTAACCATGACGGTCAGGCTCGTTCCCCGGTCCGAGATTCTGCCTGATTAACAGCGACCGGAGCGATTGGGAATAACATTGATGAGCGGAATGAAAATCGGATTGGCCCTGGGCGGTGGCGGCGCCCGCGGCGCCGCCCATATCGGCGTGCTTCAGGTGCTGCACGATCACGGCATAGCGCTTGATCATATCGCCGGCAGCAGTGCCGGGGCGATCATCGGCGCCATGTATGCCGGTAAACGCGATCCCTACTGGATCGAGAAGCGGTTCTATGAATTCATGGAGACCGACCTGTTCCACGCACTGGGAACCGACCGGCTGAAAGACGATCATGATCCCGACTCGGTTTTCGGCCAGTTTGCCCAGTCGGTACGGGACCAGGTCGTGATCATCATGGCCCGCAATCGAAAATCTATTCTGCGCCGGGAAAAGCTGGAGCGGTCGATCGATTATCTGCTGCCGGTCAAGACCTTCGCGGAACTGGAACTGCCGCTGGAAGTGATTTCGGCTGACCTGCAGACCGGCCGGGAATACGTTTATAATTCCGGTGACCTGGTCGAGGCGGTGACGCAGTCGTCGTCGATCCCGGGATTCGTGCCGCCGCTGGAGAAGGATGGTCGCCTGTTAGTCGACGGCGGCATCTGCAGCCCGACACCGGTCGATCAGCTGCTGGGCAAGACGGATTTCATCATCGCCGTCGATATTTCCCGGCGAATCACCAAGCCGTTGCAGAAAATGGATATTATCGAGATCAGCATGCGCGCGGACCAGATTACGGCGCTGATCCTGAATAACAAGTTACTGGAAAAAGCCGATGTCGTCATCCGGCCGCAGGTCCTGGGACTGCACTGGTCCCGTTTCGATCATCTGGAACAACTGGTGCAGAACGGTCGGGTGGCCGGCGAAGCGATGCTGGAAACGCTGAACAGAGAAATCAGACGGCACCGGAGCTGGAGCTATAAATCGAAACAATGGCTGAAAAACCGCTTATAAGTGTTACTTTTTCCGGTTGTCGCCATCAAATACAATCACAGGTATGAAAACAATTAAGAACTATTTATTACTGTTGGCCCTGGCTGTTCCGCTGCTGTTATCGGCAAAATTCGCCAAACCGGCCCAGGCCGACGTGCAGGCGCCGACCGGTGTTCGTGCCGGCGAAGTGGCGGAGGTGGAAGTCACCGTTACCATGGAACGCCGGTGGCATATTTACGGTGTGTACGGCATCAAGGGCGGGCCGATCGCCACCCGGATCGAAGTCAAAGGTGATGCGGTCAAAAAAGCCGGACCGGTGGTGGAGCCCACCCCGATAGTAAAATTTGATGAAGGTTTTCAGGTGAACACCCGTTTTCACCAGGGCACTACCGTTTTCAAGGTGCCGGTGTTGTTACGTGATGATCTTACGCCCGGTCCGGTCGAACTGACCGCGGAAGTGCTGTTTCAGGTCTGCGACGCCACCGTCTGCTACCCACCGGAAACGGAAAAACTGCCGTTCTCAATCGTTATTGAAGCGGGTGAACCGCGGCCGGAACGGATGCAATTGGCCAGCGTCGCAGCGGTGGACGAAAGCGGTAATATCGACCTGAATGAAGCCATCTCCAAAGGATTATTCTCGTTCATTCTGCTGGCGCTCTCGATGGGATTTCTGGCGCTGCTGACACCCTGTGTATTTCCGATGATACCAATCACCGTATCCTATTTCACCCACCAGGGTGAGTTGGAAGGCCGCAACCCAATTAAACAGGCTTCGGTCTACGCCCTCGGTATCATCTTCACTTTTTCCGTGCTGGGTTTGATTCTGGCGCTGACGTTGGGGGCGGCCGGTGCCAACCAACTGGCGGCCAATCCCTGGGTCAACCTGTTTATCGGCGGTCTGTT
>JBDRBK010000037.1:0-24865 GCA_043822705.1 Fidelibacterota bacterium | reverse complement strand
TGGGCGATGCAGGCGGCGGCGATCACCGACTCGAAGTCGGCCGGGCGGATGCCGATCGAGCGGAAATACTCCGAATCTTTTTCCACCAGTGCCAGTCCCACTAGGCGGCCGATCGAACGGCCGATACTGGAGGCTTCCAGGCTGTGGGTCAGGCGGGTGTGAATAAAGTCCATTCCCGGCAGCGGCACCACCTGGGTCTTGGCCTGCATCCGCCGGAACGGCGTCGAAAAAATGATCCGGTCGAAATCCCGGGCAAAATGGTTGCGGGAGTCTTCGCTGGCGGCGTAACTGCCGCTTTCCTTACCCAGTCGGGTCGTATTAAACAAGTGTTTCCAGTTCAAGACAGATTCCATTTCACTGGTAGTGTTCGGTGAATAATTAGCGGTTACAACTCAGTCCGGCGGTTCTCAGCGGGCCAGTTGCCGCAGCAGGTCTTCGATATCGCCGGGGGTGGTCATGATTTTGCCGAAGGTCATCATCGTCAGGTCGGGGAAGGCCAGGGCGATCCGGTAGCGGCCGTGCAGCATGAAAACATCCGCTCCGCTGATCAGAATTTCGTAGGGCAGAAAGGCCGTGTGCCGGGGCGTGCCGGTATCGATCACCGGCAGAAAGGCATCCTCACCCAGGTCGCCGGACAGGGCGATTCCATACAACTTTAATTCCTGCCCGGCCAGGGCGATCGAGTAGATAATCTCTACATTCTCGCTGAGACTTTCGTTGGATTCGACGGTTTGAACCGCCGACGCGAAATCATCCAGCGTGTTCAGTTTAACCACGTCGTTAAAATATTCCATACCCAGCATGTAATGATATTTCCGCAAGCGGTCGGCGGTAAGGCCATCTTCTGACCCAAATTCACTCCATTTGCGGATGCCAAGGTCCTGCAGCGCGGTCTTCAACCGTTGATAAAAAGCAGTGTAATATTCCTCGACCAGTGGATAATCGCCTTGAAAATAGGCATTACCCTGGTAGAGCGGATTGACACAGGTGATCTGGGTAAGATCTGCTTCACGGGTGATACCGATTCGCAGCGCCATCGCAAACCCGGTCAGGCCGCCCACCTCGCCGACCGCCGCCAGCAGCTCCGGCGCGGTGATGACTACGACCCAGCGGTCGACGTCCCGGGCCGGTTGATACTCCCCCAGGACCTGGAAATTATTCCGCTGCAGACCGGCTTTCAAGGCAGCGGCGATTTCCGGTACCGCCCACTCGGTTTCCGCAATCAGGATATAGGGTCTGAGATTCTGCCCCGGCAGCAGTGCCAGCAGCAGCAACGATAAAACGCTGTTCCGGATCAATGACATCGGTTTCTCCATCGATGGCGCTCAATCTGGGGATAATAATAAATCGCCTGCCAAATCAAGTCGCGACTGAACGGAAATTAGGCCGTCCGGCAACCCGAGTAAACAGACGATTTATTTCGATGCGGCGGAAAGACCTGCTGATTGACAGGTCAGTCCGGTATCCCCAGCCAGACCCGGTAATTCCTGCTCTGTTCGGGGCTCATATTCGGATCGATCGATAGTTTATAGCTGGTGGTACCATCCACATATTTAAGCGCCGCAGTCAGTTCGATCGGTTCGCCATCCCGCTGTACCGGCACGCTGATTTCCGTTCCCTCCGGCAGATAATTACCATAATCATCCTTGCAGAGCCGATGATAGAGATTATCGTTCAACAGGTCACCTTTTCTGAAACCGACAAAATCATCCTTGCCGACTTTCTTGATCAGGATTTGATTGAAACCGAACGAGCTGGCTTTCACATCATTTTCATTGATCAGGTGACGCGGGTGCGGTTCGCTGATTGATTCCTCGTACACCACTCCCACCGTGCTGAAAAATTGCTGGTACGGTATTTTCTCCCGCCCTGCGACATAACGATCAAAGAAAAGCTGCAGGTCGGGATGCACGCGGTCCACAAATTCGGCGATGAAGGTGGCCTCGTCGAACGGCCGATCCGGGCCGTAGTCCGTCGATAAATCCATGATCACGTCGATCAGGGTTTTTTCGCCACCGGTCAGCCGGATGATTTCCAGATCCAGCAGCATGCCCAGGATTGTCCCGCGCTTGTAAACCTGTCCGAATTGTTTCTGGTATTTCTTTTCCAGGATATTGGCGCTCATTTCGGTGAAGGACATTTCCTCGTAGGGAAATTTCTCACCTTTGCGGAGTTTTGTACGGACATCCTGTGACAGGTATTCCATCGGTGATTTCATTCCGCTTCGGACCTGCAACAGGTCGGCAAAATAATCGGTCACGCCTTCGTACAGCCACAGATGCTTTGACATCACCGGGTTTTCGTAGTCATAATCGGCGATCAACTGGCTGTGCAGATTCAGTGGAGTAATTATATGCATGAATTCATGGATCGTGCCATAAGACATCAATTCCATAATTTGATCCAGGAAAGCATCACCGGGATCAATGATGTAGAAAAAGGAAGACTTGTTATGCTCCAGCGCCCCGATTGGCGGGAAACCGTTTCGGATCAGATAGCCGGCCATTTTGATCAGTCGGAACCGGGGCGTACTTTCGATCTTTCCGAGTTCCCGGGCATCATCAAAATAGACAATGAACGTATAATTATCCGCCGGCAAGGTGTCCAGGAACGTGGCGATGGCATCCATGGCAACGGACATATTGGCATATAACTTTTCAGCGTATCCACAGGAATCCAGGGCATGACCAACGCCGATCATTGCACTGGTATTGCCAACATTAAAAGCGATCGTATCGGGCCGGGCAAACATGATCGGCGAATCCACCAGTTCATGGAAATCAGCGGTTCGATAGCGCAACTTGTCCGACGCGATTTTTTCCGCCGTCAATCCGCTGACGCCGATAAAACCTTCTGGTAGAGTAACTGTCAGATCGACCGGCACTTTTTCCTGACCGGCAAAGTAGCCGAAAATTCCGGCGGGACCGAACATAAAATGCCGACCTTCATCAAAATTGGTTCCCGCCGCCGGATGTATTTTACCGCGATTGCGTTTCTTATCCCAGGTATCATCGACCCGGTAAGAAATCCGCGCCAGCTCTTTGGCATTACTGAGGTAAAACGAATTTTTCCGCCGTTTGACGGCAATCGGCTGTCCCTGGTGATCCACCGCCGAGAAATCGCTCACGAAATGACTGTAATCCAAAATGCGATAGGTCCCGGGAATCACCCGGGTAAAGCGGAACACCAGGTTTTCCGCGGCAAAATCACCGGCCTCCAACACTACCTGGATACGATCGTTCTCCACCCGGGTCAGGTCGACCTGATAATGGTACCCGGGTCCTGGCTGACTCGGTAATACGGTCGTTACCAGCATTAGAATTATCAGGACGGCCGGTAATTTAAAGCCAAAGCTAGCGCGTGTCATAGTTCCTCCCGGAAATATGTACTTGGTATTATAATGGTTTAATCGTCACTTCAATACTCTATAACCACTGACAATCGGCACCTGGTTTGGTTGCCAGAATATATTTCCGATGATCGAATCGGGTCGGTTCCAGGAATAAAAAGCCCGGGAGATACCCGGGCGATGTAGCTGATGGCCTATATTCTTTCCGAATCAGGCCGGATTATTCGGTCTCCGACTTGGCGGTATTTATTTTGAAGGGCAGGTACAGAGGACACCATTTGAAAAGGCCGGTCAGCAATGGTATATATCCCAGGTTGGCCCAGACGCAGTAGTAATCGGTGGCCAGATAATAAATATAGTGGGGAATCAGGATCGCCAACCCCACTATGATCCGAATCAACCGATCGGTTTTACCGATATTGCATTTCATGTAACCTCCCATTGTTTGTACGTGTGTTGGGCGGAATATATTATCAGCCGGACTCAAATGCCAGACCGGAAGAATTATTTAGCTGAGACTGACAGGGTAAAATTTTCAGACGTGATTATATAAAAAAGAAAAGGCCCCGAAGGACCTTTCTTTAATTTCGACTCTAACCGATCAAATCAGTTAGCGTCCGTCGACACAGTTAATTATACTGGTCTAACGTTGGCGGCGGCCTGCCCTTTGGGGGTCTCGACTACCTCGAATTCAACTTGATCATTTTCTTTCAAGGTCCGGAAACCGGAGCCCTCGACCGAATTGAAATGGACGAAAAGATCTTCGCCTCTTTCACGTTTGATAAAGCCAAAGCCTTTTTTATCGTTGAACCATTTTACTGTGCCAATTTCACGCTGAGACATTTCTACTCCATTATAGGTTTTACTAATTGTTGTCCAAAGTATTGGGGGGATAAAGGATATTGCCGCTTTCAATAGAATTGTTGTGGTACTGCCTAAATCCGTAGTTTTACATTAGACTACTGCGCGAACTTAGCATGTATTTATCTGATTAACTACAGAATAGTACGGCAAAACTCAGAATCTTCGATTGCTTGATCGAATCACCCATAATTGCCAGCCGCTGAAAGCCAGTCATCGGCGCTGGTAGCAATCCAATACAGCTCGGGTGTTATTTCTTTTTATTGTCTTTAAACGCTATTTTATTACTGGGAACAATTCTGCTGATTTTCCCGATCAGAGTGCCGCCGCGACCTATTTCCAGTTCGTTATATCTGATCTTGCCGTCGACGACGCCGGTAGGCGCGATTGTCAATCTCTGGTTGACTGTGATATCCCCGGTTACCATACCACTTATCTGGGCATTGCCGACCGTCGCCGATCCAATGAATTTTCCGTCGGCCTGGACCATTAAATTTTCAATACTGTCGATGTTGCCCTCGATAGTACCGTCCAGTTTCAATACATTACAATTTTTTATTTCACCAGAGATTACTACCCCTTTACCAACATTTAGCGTACCGGCTTCGGGTTGCTTCTGATTGCCCGATTGAATTAATTCACCAAGATCCTGTGTCATGTAATTCCCCAATGATTGTTCGCAATATTGTTGAGGTAGCTTCCTTCAGGATTTTAACTTAATAATATCAAACCATATATTCAAAATAGATTAAACAGCTGTTGCACTGATTTTATAGTACTAACCGGCACAGGTTCAAACCGCTCCCGACCTACGAACCAACGACTGGCTAAGGCAATGCTATCCGGATAGTCCGGGGCAGGTCTGCCCTGCCCCAAACCCGGATTTTTATCCTATTTCAAAAGCAACATTTTTCGTGAATCGGTGAACCCGCCGACCCGCATTTGACAGATATAGATTCCGGTGCTGACCGGCGCACCGTTGGCATCCCGGCCATTCCAAATGATTGTATTGTCGCCCGCCGGCCTGGTTTCATCAACCAGAATCTTGATTTCCTGTCCCAGCAGATTGTAAATCATCATCCGAACCGGCAACTGCTCCCGCAAATAGTAACTGACGGTGGTAGTCGGATTAAATGGATTGGGGTAATTTGCCAGCAACCGGAAACTCGATGGCAGGTCCCTGCTGATTTCCGGTACGCTTAAAACGCTGCCCTCAACTCCGGCAATGGCCAGTGTACTAAAATGGGCGACGCTGGAAAATATCCGGTTCAACAATGTGTCTACTGTTACATCGGTAATTCCGCTGGGATCGAAAACAGTGCTGTCGTCTTCCCAATCAGCAAAGTACAAACTCAAAGTTCCGGGATCGATTCCGAGGTTCTTCAATAAGCCCCGTTTGTATATCAGACCAACGATCAGTGGAACATCAAATTCATACGGTTCGACAATTGTGTCATTCACCATAACATCGAAACTGACACCACCGATTACTCCCTTTGGATCCCAGGCTACGCTGTCAGTCAATACACGGGCGAACCACGGCAAACTGATATGAATCCGGATATCCTCGGAAATGGCTCCCGGGGGAAAGAAAACCCAGCCACCATTCAGAACCGACATCGGATGTGGCAACCCGCCGATATGCCATAATTCACCTTCAGTCAACGTTTGCATGACCGAATAGCCATTGGGATTGGGACTGTCCCTGGTTATCGTAATTGTGTTATTTCCCGACGGATCATTGATTGAATCGACTACAAAAATCAGACTGATTCCGCATTGTTGCTCGCTATTCGCTTGGACCAGACCATAGCCGGGATCGCCGGCTCGGAATAGGCCGGTCGAATCGATCATGCCGACCGGCATGCCCAAAATGCTCCAGTTCAGCGGCGAGTCGACCGCGGCGCCCACTTCACCATTTTCACTGCGATAATATGCGCTGAAGCGGACCGAGTCGCCGCTGGCGATTACCGTATCGCTCGGTAGAATTACCAGCTCGGAATAAGCACCGCTGGCCGTATCATCCTCGGACTGGGATTCAATTTTTATCGGTACCCAGGCATATAAAGTATCTAACAGGGCCTCCACGATACATTCACCCGGCGCTGTGCCGCGGAAAAGTCCGCCGGCGGTAATTGTGCCAAGTGAATCAGGAGTCACCGACCATTCGGCCATTGTATCACTGACTGCGCCGCTGGTATCGGTGTAGATTGCCTGAAACCGGATTGTATCGCCGACTATAATTTCCGCTTCTTCCGGTTCGACTGTCAAATCTGGTTCGATCCATCGCAGGACGGTCCGGGCATGGCCAGTCGTAATCAATGCACTTGAGACTAGAATAAAAACAAATAGTTTTATCACAAAATAGCGATTAATCATGTCATCCTCCGCTGATTACTGTATTACTTTTAATTTGTTAGCGCAAATGTAATGCCATATATAATTTTTATCAATGATCGTGCCAACAGTTAATCATCACCGAACCGGTTTTTCATTCCTTTACAAATCATCACTTCTCCTCACTGAATTAGTCCGTAATAGCGGTCCACATTAAAAGCTGTTCTAGCGGGCAATCAGTGAAAATAGTATATCGACACCGCCACCGTTTAGCGTTTTCATATCCCGGAGCACTTCATCAGACATCTCATCGATGGCTATTCTATTCCCGTTAGTCGTGGCATAATCAAGGTCATAATTCACCATTGACACACGCAGACCAATATTCCAATCCCATTTCCGGGCCAACCAGGTAATTGTCGGCAGTGGCTGTCCATAATCGACCTGCAGGTGCAAACCAAGGGCGGAGGAATAATAATAAATATTGTGTGCGCCATCTTCCAGCTTGGCGGCGTCAACGTCAAAAACACCTTCAGTATAATAACCGATGCCACCTCCAGTCAGTAAATAGCCGTTTTTTGTAACCGGTATCCGATAGTGACAACCGGCTGTCACTATTAAACGGTCGAAAAAACCATCAGCGTTGCTCAATTCCTGCGACAGCATGCTTTCCTGGTAACCAATCCCGATTTCGCCAAGGAGCCGGTCAGTCAGGTAGTAATCCAGGAAGAAATGGAATCCGCCGCCGCCGCCGGGACTCAGAGTGACGATATCATCCTCGTCGGTCGTGAACAGATCGAATGATTCAAATCCGAAACCGCCACAAAACGCTGTTTTCAGGCACAGGTCGCCCTTTTGATGGTGGGTCCCTTTCAGGTTTGCCGCTATCGAGTCTTGGTTACCTATTTTAATCGTTGGGTGTATGTTACCGTTTATATCTTTATCCAAGTCTGTTTGCTCAGATTTTGTACTGAGAGGAAAACTGGTAAAATCAGATATCAATTGCTGTGCAGCATTTCTCATACCGACGGTCAATAACTCCTCAATATCACCCATATGATCATAATTTGTAGCATTGATAATTTTACCAGATTGGACATCAATAATCCGAGCTGATACAGAATAGACATTACCTATCTTTCCGATACTGCCGCCCACTATTTGCTGAACACCAATTAATTGACCAACTTCTACAACACATTCATCAGAAGCACATCCAAACTGTTGGAAACCTTGTTCTTTCAGGATTTCCTCCATTTTACTTCTTTCAATTACTGAGTATTTATTTGATTTGGTCAGTTCATCTCGAAAACGATCAGTTAAGGTGGAAACTTCGTCTGGGGAAATTCCACGAGCATCGAAATCTATGACAGCGATTGTGGTCTGACTGAAAACCATAGTAAGAAATATGCTAATCGGAGTTGCCAGTTTAATAAATCTGCGCATTTGGTAAGTTCCTTGTCTAATAATGACTGAACAGAATTCAATTCATCATAATACAATAAATTAGTCTTTAATATCTTTATAGACAATGTCATATTCAATGAACACGACTCAAACTGACTGTAGTACTTTTTTGATTGAATACAACAGAATTGTGCAAAATATTCAAAAACACCGCCCAATTAGTGTATATCGACCCTTACATAAGTTACATAAACAATCCCTGGATTACTAAGAACGAACTGCCCTTTTCCACCTGTGCTAAAGCTTCGGTGGACAGGTAACCAACTGGCCCTGCCTACATGGTGGAACTGTAGCGGGAACGTCTGGGAGTCGAACCCAGCGGGCCTGGATTACAGGCCCCAACGGTTTTGAAGACCGCGGCGGGCACCGGCCGCGCAATCATTCCCAATTTTTACCTGATCCGGTTCGTCAACACCGGTCATTCCGGGCGATTCAGGATCAGGAAATTTAAGTTATATTTCCGGTTCAATTCCTCGCCGACCGCGTCGGCCTCGGCCTTGCTGGCATAGCGCATCACCCGTACGGCGTGCAGGCGGCGGTTATTGGAGGATACCTCATGCACTTCCACCTGATAGCCGTTCTGGGTCAGCATGGCGAGCAGGGAGTTGGCGTTGGCATAATTGCTGAAGGCGCCGACCTGCACGATCCAGGGGCGCACCACCGGTTTTTCGACCACTGCCGGCCGCGGGGCTTCCGTTCTGGTCTGGCGCAGTTTTTCCTGTGCTTCCCGCTGATCCAGGCGGGTCAGTTCCACTTCTGCCGGCGGCAGGGCCACCTCGTCGATCCCGGGGATACCATAATCAAAATTCAGGCGCGGATGCTTGCGCTTGATCCGTGCCAGATAAATGGCGGCACTGTCCAGCTCGCCGGTGGCCAGATAACTGTTGACCATCAAATCCAGCGCGCGCTGCTGGTGGTCGGATTGACCGTATTTAAGCAGAACTTTTCCAAATTGGCTACTGGCCTGGGAGTACAATCCCCGGGAAAACAGATACTCGGCAATCTTCATCTCCACATCGTCGGCATATTCGCTGGCCGGGTGGCGCGCCAGCAACTCCAGGTACAGTTGGATCGATGAATCACCATCGCTCACGGTCAGAGCGTGCAGATACAGGACGCCGGGATCATCCGGGTAGTTATTGAGCAGATCCGGCAGCGAGCGCTGCACTTCGCTCGTCCGGCCTTCCTGAACCAGCGAAAAATACAGGCGCAAATCCTGTGCGCCGACAGTGACCAGCAGCAGGCCCCAGAGGAACCATCCCCGCAGTATCTTCATCGATTGCTGTTGTCGGTCGACATCAACTCCATTATTTTATCGATTTGCTGCGCCAGTTCGTGGGTATTGCGGTTGTTCAATGACAATTTCAACCGCAGCAGATGGGCCGGGATCGAAGCCGCCGATTTGTTCAGCGTCTCTTCCACCAGGTTCAGGGCGGCACGCTGATCGCCTTTTTCCACCAGCACGTTGGCCAACCGCACCGTGGCATCCAGGACCGAACCGTCTTTTTTCAATATCTTGCGGTAGAACTGTTCGGCCTCGCTGAACCGACCCAGTTCGAACAGAGCGGTCTCGACCTTGGAATAAACCCGCATGCTCTGCGTCGGGCAACAGACGGCAAATCGTTCCCAGTTGACGACGGCATTAGCGAGATCGCCGTGTTTGTAATAAACATTACCGATTTCCAGGAAGGGGTCACCGTAATCCGGGGCGATCTTGATCGCCCGGTTGAAACAGGTGATCGCTTCCTTGCGGTTATCCAGCTCCAACTGGGCCAGACCTTCCTTCAATTTGATCTCAGCCAGCAGCCGCGTATCGACTCGCCCCTGAATCCGTTGCAGCGACTTGGCCAGTTGCATGGCCCGGTCCCAGTCGCCATCCTGCTGGGCAAACCGCAGTAAAATTTCACTCGCCCAGACGTTTTTTCGATCGATTAACAGAATCCGTTCGGCTTCGCGGGCGGCCCGGCGATAGTCCTTGAGCGCCTCGTAATCCAGCACCAGCGATTGATGAATCTCCAGCAAATACTTGCGCGGCAGGTCCGGGCGGACCGTCAGTGACTGATGGATTTTCAGTGCTTTCTGGGCCTGGTTCTGCTGGCGCAGGATATCGCCGAGATGCATATAGGCTTCCACATGACCGGAATCGCTGCGCACCACGGCCCGTAACGCATCGATCGCCCGCTCGTTTTGTCCGCGGATGATGGCTGTCAGGGCATCGGTGTACAAGGCCTGCGTCTGCGGTGCACTGCGCGGCCGCGACCAGATATAGATGCCGCCGGCCACGACGACCAGCAGAATTATACTTATGATCAGCAGAGTACTCAAAACTATTCTTCCTCTTCCCCGGTTTCGTACATATCCTCTTCGATTGCGACATTCCGTAGGTTATTAATTTCTTCGGTTAATACCCGGTTTTTCAGCCGGATCGCCCGGTTATCGGCCTTGGTTGCCAGGATTGTTGAGAGCGAAACCACGAATCCGATCAGAATACCAACTGCGACGGTGAAGACCAGTACGATCGCCAGATTGATATCATCGTAGCGGACAAAAATCAGATCAACGGAAACGCGCATGAAATTCCGCATCAGAAACAATAACATCACCAGGATGGCGGCCAACAAACTAAAGATTTTTATCAGCTTCATTTCTGCTCCACGTTTAAAATATTGCCATGCAAACTTACACCACGGGCCGCAGTGATTTCCACGGAAACGAAATCCCTGACCTGTGCCGCTTCCTTGGGAAATATCACCCATTTATTGGAATCGGTGCGGCCGGCCCACATGGCCGCGGATCGTTTGCTTTCCTTCTCTACCAGCACGGTCTGGACCGTTCCCACCGCCAGTTGATTCCGCAGCAGCGTATGTTGCTTCTGTAATTTAATTAATTGTTCCAATCGTTCCTGACTTTTTTCCTCAGCCACATGGTCGGTGTATTCGGCCGCTTTGGTGCCGGGCCGGGGCGAATACTTGAAAGTGAAAGCCGAGTCGAACTGCACGTGGTTCATCACAGCCAGCGTCTGCTGAAATTCGTCATCGGTTTCACCGGGAAAGCCGACAATAATATCGGTGGTCAGTCCGACCCCCGGCAGCAACTCGCGGATCCGATCGGCCAGGCGCATGAAATGTTCGCTGGTGTAGGTTCGGTTCATCCGTTTCAGGATACGGTCGGCGCCGGCCTGCAGCGGCAGGTGAATCGAATTGCAGATGTTGGGATGCCGGGCCATGACCTGCAACAGCTCTTCGTTGACATCCTGGGGATGGGGTGAGGTGTAGCGAATCCGCCGCAATTGCGGAATTGCCGCCACCGCCTCCAGCAGTCGGGCAAAACCACGGCCGTCGTGGTTGTAGGAATTGACGTTCTGACCCAGCAAAGTCACCTCGACGAAGCCCGCCCGCACGGCCTGTTCGGCTTCACCAACGATACTTTCTAATGAACGGCTGCGCTCCCGGCCGCGGGTAAACGGTACGATACAAAACGTGCAGAATTTGTCACAACCGCGCATAATCGAGATCCAGGCGTTGATCCCTTCCTGACGGCTGGGGAAAAGGTCGTCGTATACTTCGAACCGGGACAGTTGGGTGTCAACGATATTGGTTGCCAGGGCGGATTTGCGCTGCAACAGCTCCGGCAGCTTGCGGTACGAATCAGGCCCCAAAACGATGTCGATGTATGGTTTGTTCTCTAAAATCTGGTGTTTCAGACTCTGCGCCATGCAACCCAACACGCCGATGATAAGACCAGGGGTTTTTTCCTTGAGGATGCGAAAATTACCCAGCCGGGAATGCACCCGCTCCTCGGCATGTTCCCGCACCGAACAGGTATTGACGAAAATCGCCTGGGCCTGCGCTACATCGGCGGTTTCACGGTAGCCCGCCGCCTGTAGTAACCCGGCCACCAACTCCGAGTCAGCCACGTTCATCTGGCAGCCATAGGTTTCGATATAATAAGTCTTGTCCATCGTGTCAGAATAGGGCTGTTAATTTAACCGGATCGTGCAGAAAAGTCAGCGAATCAGTGCAGGTATCCGCTGAAGAAATAATCGAGAGGATTCTGGGGCGTATTATAATAGTGTACTTCGTAATGCAGATGCGGACCGGTGGAACGGCCGGTGTTGCCGACTTTGCCGACCAGTTGGCCTCGTTTTACTTTTTCTCCCTTGGAAACATTAAATTCATTCAGATGCCCGAAATAAGTCACGTATCCGTGTCCGTGGGAAATTTTAATCACCTTGCCGAATCCGCCGTTGTAGCGTGTTTCAAGTACAACACCGTCGGCGGGTGCATAGACCGCGGTACCGGTCCGGGCGGAAATATCCTGTCCCTGATGGAAACGGAATTCGCCATCGAATGGATCTTTGCGGAAACCGAAACCGGAGCTGTAATAGCCGGCATCCATCGGCCTGATCGACGGAATCGAAACCATCTGTTCCGAATCCTGCACCATTTTGTCGTAAATCGTTGAGAAACTTGATAATTCGAGCTGTACCTTGCGGGTCAGATGCTGGATATCCATCTCAATTTCCGCCAGTGATGATTCCACCTCCGGCATCAATTCGTTGGCAAAACGATCCTTGGATAAATATACGCCTCCAATACCCAATTGACGTACATCATCATCGATCTGTGGCAGATCGGCGTAGGTGCGCATGGCCCGATCTTTATTTTCCAGATCGCCGACGTACTGATCCAGTTTATCCAGCTGGGAACGCAAATCAACTACCGTATTGTTCATGGATTGGTAGTGGCTTTGCATTTCCCGCAGTTTATTCTGATAAATCAGCTTGGTAAACAGATCGGCACCGAAAAACAGCGTCGAGGCCGACAGGACTACCGCCAGCGCCGCGGTGGCGACCGCTTTGCGCCGCGTAAACTGCCACTGTTGCGCCTCGAAGTCATTTTGGGCGATCAGGATGTAGTTCGATCGGCCGCTGTTTTTGCGTGATTTGTTGTTTACCATTGAATAGATATAGCCCGCGATATGCCCAAGTTTAATGAATAGATTAAAAAATGGCAAATTATTTTAACCAATATAAATTCTCAGCAAATGAGACCGCGTATTGTGACGCAGCCGTTGGAGCGCTTTTTCCTTGATTTGCCGGACCCGCTCCCGGGTCAGCCCCATTTCCTTGCCGATATCTTCCAGCGTCAGGGAATGTTCCTTCCCCAGCCCGAAATATTTCCGGACGACATATTCCTCGCGGCTGTCGAGTGTGTGCAAAACCTGCTCGATCTCATTCAACAGCGATTCCCGCATCATCTGCGCCTCCGGTCGTTCATTATCGAAAGAAACGAAATCCAGCAGGGTGGCATCGGAATCGTCCATCGGGGCATCCAGGGACACTTTCTGGACATTGACCTGAAACAGGTCCTCAACTTCGCCAATGGTCTTCTCCGCGATCGAGGCCAATTCCTCCATCGTCGGTTCCCGTTCATAGGCCTGTTCCAGTTCCATAGACCGGCGCTGGAGCTGCGAAATGGAATCGGAAACATTAGCCGGCAGGCGGACTACCCGCGAATTCTTGGCGATCGCCTGGCGGATCGCCTGGTCAATCCACCAGACGGCATAGGAGATAAATTTGAAGCCGCGGGTCTCGTCAAAGCGCTGGACTGCCTTAATCAAACCCAGATTGCCCTCGTTGATCATATCCTCCAACTGCAATCCATGACTTTGGTGTTTTTTAGCCACCATTACCACAAACCGCAGGTTATGGAGAATAATCTGGCGAAACGCTTCGTTATCGCCGGCGCGGGCCTGCCGGGTAAGCTGCACTTCCTGTTCCGGAGTCAAGGGCTCCAGATTCTTGATTTCCTCAAGATACAGATTGAGGGCGGAATGCAGTTTGGAACGTTTGTCAGGCTGTTTCAATTTTATTTTTTCGTCGATTTCTTGGGCTTTTCCTCGGTGACGTCTTCTGCCACCGGTTCCGCAGCCGCGGCCGCCACTGCTTCGTGAATATCCTCTTCCTTCAGACCGTATTCTTCTTTGATTTTCTGGATTTGCTTCTCTTTTTCGGATACGACTTTCTCAATCTCACCAATTTTTTTCATGATATCCTTGAAATCGGCATCACCGGAAAAGTCCAGTTTTTTGGCATCGGCACTCTTGCGGACCAGCCGGCCCAGTTCTTCGTAGGTTTTATCCAGATCGCGATGCAACTGACGGATCTCGATCTTTATTTTACTGATCCTGGTCAGTTCCTCGGTCTTGGCCACCGCAATTTTGCTCATTTCCTCGGCCTTCTCGACCGCGGCATTGCTCCACACGGAAAGATTCTTTTTTAAGTCATCCCACATTTTTGACATAACTAGTACCTCATTACTCCTGATTAATAATTGCCCGAATCTAAAATAATTTCCATCCAAATAGAAGTGTAGTACCGCACAAAACACATTATTATCCGTCAGCCCTGTCCGGAATAGGTTAAAAATACACAAACTTTTAGATATTATAAAGATAGTCATTGCCGATTGACTCCTGCCGCCACCGTCGGACAGCGCCGTCGGGAACAACCAATGAATCGCTTTCGTTACAGCCGGTAATATTTCGCATAAGCTGTTTCGACCGGGATAAACCGATTTATTTACCGGCAGTAATGGCTAAATTTGATCTCTGATGCAATTACGAATCCTAATTTTATCATTCCTGCTGATAACCGGCGGCCGGTGCGCTGCCGCGGAAATAACCGTCGTAGCTTCCGACCAGCGTAATCTGATTATCGACCTGTATTTTTCCGGTGGATCGGCAGCCGACCTGCATCCGGTCGAGCTGCTGATCGGCTTACCAGATGATGACTATCCGCTGCTGGTGGCCGACTTTCAAAACCAACAACCGGTCTCGGGCGAAATTGAGGAATCGATAGATACGGGGACGACCTGGACCGGTAAACAGCGACTGCGCGGTTTGTCCGTCGCCATCCTGCGAATTTCTCCCTATGCCGGTAACGGGGAATATTACCGCAATCTGCGTCTCAATATTACATTTGAGGCAACCGGCGCTTCGCACCGTCACCTGCCGGCGGATGATCAACAATTGCTGGTTCACCGGATTGTTAACTGGGAAGTCGCCCGCAACTGGGGTCACCCACCTGCTCGTGCGTTGAAAAAGGCGATGGCCCAGCCGGCCGGTACCTGGTTCAAATTTTCCGTCGCCGGTGACGGCATGCTGGTTGTGCCGGCGGAGCTTTTCAACGATTTCAATCAACAAATGACAGGTAAGGACCCGCGCAGTTTCAGGCTGTTTACAAGTAGTTCGCTGGGGCGCGATCGCAGCCAACAGATTCAAATATACGACCTGCCGGTACCGGACAACCTAGTGGAATGCACCATTCAGATCGAAGGCGAAAGCGACGGTAGTTTCGACTCCGGCGACCGGATTATTTTCTATGGCCGTGGCGCCAATGGATTCGATTATAAAAACGGTACCCACACCTTTCATCAGAGTCTGTTCTACCGCGAAAACACTTACTGGCTGCTGATCCCCGAAGACGGCAGCACCCGCGGCCGGCGGGTCGCCGCCATAACATCCAATCCGGCCACACCGATCGTCGCCAGTACGGCGCAGATCTACCAGCACTACGAATACGACATCACCAATCCCGACAACGCCGGACCGCTGTGGGTCGGACCGCAGATATCGCAGGGAACGAATTATTCCGTCCCGTTTGCGATTACTGCTCCGGTATCCGGTTCCACCTCACGCGTCTGGATAAATATGAAGGGATCGGGCGAAACGTCGCACCAGATCAAAATCTATCACCAGAACCTGCAGAATCCACTGCTGAGAACCTTACTCTGGTCCGGGTCCAGCCAATACGGCACGAATTTTACAACCTCCGCAATTGACTGGGCCGGCGGCGGCAATATCGTCCTGTCGAATCAATCCGGTTCATCGGCTTCCCGGCCGTACCTGGATTACCTGACGGTCCGGACCGAGCGGCAGCTGACTTTTAACGGCAGTAGCTATGAATTTTTCCTCGAACCGGCCGCGAGCGGTATCCGGGCTGATTTCACGTCGACAACGCAGCCGCTGGTCTGGGATATCTGCGATCCGGCGGCCCCCCGGGAACTGATCACGGTACAATCATCGACTGGATTCAGTACGCTGATCCCGGATTTTGGCGACACTACCGGCCGTTTCGTTGTTTTCAGCAGCGAAAATCTGCCCGCCGTTTCTGACGTGGAACTGGTGGCTGACGCCGAGTTCGATCGGTTACGGCATTCGGGACCGGGTGTAAATCATATTATCATCGCGCCACTGGCTTACGCCGACGCTATGCAGCCGCTGGCCACTCATCGCGGCAATTCGCTGTTCGTGCCGCTGGAGCAGGTGTACCGCGAATTCACCGCCGGTAATCCCGACCCGCTGGCGATCCGGCTGTTTATCCAGTGGGCGCTGGAGAACTGGTCCGGCAGTAAGCCGACCTGCCTGTTCCTGGTGGGCGACGCCGATCACGACTACCGTAATATCAGCGGTCGTTCGAAAATCATTGTGCCGACAATTATCCTCGCCGGAGGCTACGAAGGCCATTACGCCACCGACGATCAACTGGTCACAATTTATGGTGATAATAGTCAGAGTCTGCCGGAAGTCGCCATCGGTCGGTTGCCGGCGCGTTCCGTGCAGGATGCGGAAATTTTCGTCGATAAACTGATCGCCTACGAGACCGATCCGGAGCCGGGTCTGTGGCGCCAGCGCCTTACACTGGTGGCCGATGACGCCGCCCGGCCCGAACCGAATCATGGCAGTATCGCCACGGGGAAATCACACACCGAATATTCGGAGGGTCTGGTACCACTGATCGCGCCGGCGGTAACCGTTCAGAAATTGTACATGATGGAATTCCCCGAGGTCAGCGATGCCTCATCCTACGGCGTGATCAAACCGGCCGCCACCCAGGCCCTGATCGATTACGTTAATCGCGGCACGGCCTTCATCAGTTACATCGGCCACGGCAGTCCCCATCTCTGGGCTCAGGAGCGCCTGTTCGACCAGAACCGCGGCGACATCACTGCCCTCAACACCAACGGCCAGCTGCCGATCTGGATCGCCGCCACTTGTTCCTGGGGTCATTTTGACGACATTGCCGCCGAGGCATTTTCCGAGGACCTGATCCGCTCGGCGGGAAACGCCGCCGCTATTATCACTACCTCCCGGGCCATCAGCGTATCCAGTAATAAATATTATATCGAAAAGATTTTCCAGCGCCTGTTTCCCGGGCGCGATGTGACCCGCGAACCGATTGGCGTCGTGCTGCAGAGCGTCAAGACCGGTTCGATCGAAGGCCAGTATTTTCACCTATTCGGCGATCCCGCCATGCCGCTGCCGATTCCGGCCGAGACGGTCAGTGTCACCGGGATCACTCCGGACACGATCCGGACGCTGGAAACGGCCAGCTTCAGCGGCCGCCAGGACCTGTCACGGACCGGTGGTGTCGGTTATATCACCGTCACCGATGCCGACCGCAGCGTCACCCGCGATTACGTCATCCAGTCCCAGCCGGAACAGCTCAGCTACACACTGCCGGGGGCGACCCTGTTCCGGGGACAGTTCGACGTGACCGATACGGTTTTCCAGGGACTGATCCGGATTCCCAAGGATATATCCTACTCCGATCAGGCGGGGAAACTGACGATCTACTTCCAGTCCGACGATGAATTCCCGCAGGAAGCACTGGGTTACCTGGATGATATTCACTTCGCCGGTGGAATGGCCAGCGCCGATCAGGAAGGTCCGATGATAACATTCGAGACCACTGATCGCCGGCAACTGCGCAGCGGCGACCATCTGCGGCTGGATCAGGGCCTGCTGATCCGGTTGACCGATCCGCTGGGTATCAACATTTCCAACGAGGTCGGTCACGGCATCCAGGTGGTCGATCGCAGGGTCGAGCTGACGCACGACCTGACCAACGATTTTCTGTACGACCCGAATAAAATCACGACCGGCACGATCGATTATTCGCGCTATCTGACCGGTGAGAATATTGATCTGCACATCTCGGCCTGGGATAACGCCAATAATCCCGCAGAGGCCGTGATCCAATTATCGGTGTCGGAAAAACAGGGCCTGCGCCTCTACCACGTGCTCAATTATCCCAATCCGTTTTCGGCGTCGACCCGGTTTACCTTCGAATTAAGCACCGCCGCGGACGTGAAAATATTGGTCTATACGCTGGCCGGCCGCAAGATCAGAACACTGCCGGCCGAATCCTTTGCCGAGGGCTATCATTTCATCGCCTGGGATGGCCGCGACGAATACGGCAACACGATTGCCAACGGCGTCTATCTGTACAGCATGGAAGCCCGCAACAGCGACGGCAAAATAACCACTATCGGAAAACTCGCCAAATACCAATGACCGCACCCAACCTGATCCTGGCCTCCAATTCGCCGCGGCGGAAAGCGCTGCTGGAACAGATCGACCTGCAGTTCGAAATCATACCTTCCTCAGTGCACGAGGATTTCACTGTGGACTTGGCACCAGTGGAATTCGCCCGCCACTATGCCCGCCTCAAGGCCGCCGAAGTAGCGGCCAGCCACCCGGAAAGCATGATCATCGGCGCCGACACGATTGTCGTGCTGGACGGTCATATTCTGGGTAAACCACGGGACGCGGCGGACAGCTTCCGGATGCTCAGAGCGCTGTCCGGCCGGACCCACACCGTGATTACCGGTGTTTCATTACAATGGCGGGAACGCAGTATCGAAGATACATTCCACGTGGCGACCGACGTCACCTTCCGGAAGATCGCCGCGGCCGACATCGAATATTATATCCGGCGCTACCAGCCGCTGGACAAGGCCGGCAGTTACGGCATCCAGGACTGGTTCGCAACCTGCATCGAAAAAATCGACGGCTGTTTCTACAATGTTGTGGGCTTCCCGCTGGCTACCTTTTACGAGCGGTTCCGTGCCCTGACGGGCGACATATCCGGCTGACAATTGTATTGATTGCCACCTGCTGCGGCGGTTAATTTTTATCCCAAATATAAAGGTTACAAATGGAACCGTTTTATCAGGAACTGAAAAAATTACGCGAAGAAAACAACATCGACCTGGCCGAGATTCATAATCGTACCAAAATCGATATGTCCTATCTGCACGCGATCGAGGAAGGTCAGTTCGATGTTCTGCCACGGACCTATATGCGCCTGTTCCTGAGGGCTTATGTGACGGAAATCGGCGGCGACACCAAGGATGCCCTGAATCAACTCGATCATCATCTGAGCCAGATCGAAGGCATCGAATATGCCCCGGCCCCGGTGGCACCCGAGCAGCCGGAATTCGGCGGCAGTGAAACCAGCCTGCCGTACGCCGCCAAACCGCCGAAAAAACTGGCTGGCGATTATATCAAGGGGGCGATCCTGATTGTGGTGGTGCTGTTCGCCATCATCATCATTAAACAGATCAGTTCCGGCGACAGCGAGGCGGTGGGCGGCCAGGCCACCCTACGCGTGGACGATTCCGTAAACCCGGTCACCCGTGAAGACCTGATTTTCAATTATACCCAGTTGGCGGTCTGGAATGAAACATTCGAAGCCAAAGCGCCCTTCACGATGCGGCTGGCAGCCCAGAAAAATGTCTGGTATCGGCTGATTGTCGATCAAAAAGACACGCTGGCCGGCGTGCTGGCGCACGACCGGGACCTGCTGCTGGAATTTTCCGGCCGGGTCGATCTGCTCACCGACCATGCCGTCGGCGTATCGGTGGCCATCAATGGCAATTCCGTGCGGAACATGGGCTCTCATCCCTATCCGGTGGAACTGATTTTCGAAACCGATCCCAACCGCGTCAATATAATTCACTACACCCCGAACCAGTAAGCATTTGAATTAAGCGCCACGCGCGAATCGACCGGATAAAATAAACCGGCGATTCAGATCTCATACGGGAGACTACAGCAACGGTCATAGGGGAAATAAACAACCGTTGTACACAGTTGAATCGCCGGTCGTGGGTAAGACTATTATATAGGTAGCGGGTACAAAAAGCCAGTGATTTTCGAATTAATTGGTTCGGACGTCTCTCTCAACCGATAATAAAACCATTGCACCATGATTTGGCGACAGAAATCTGATACAGAACTTACAACACAGGTTGCTCAAACACCTTTGAAAATTGAGGGTGTGTGCGTTTCAAATATTGGATGGATACGGCTTTTACATTAATAATCCGAACAACGGATTACTGATGCGAATATCCAAATGCGATTGTGAGATAATCGAGGTATGTTTTGAGGAGTATTGCGTATCTGATCAGGTATGCTTGTATGTAAATTCTGATGATTAAAAAACTCAGGTTTATCATAGGAATTAGGAGGGATTTTAAAATGGCTAATAAAGTACCTGTAAGTCAAGAAAGCAGTGCCACTTCCTTAACTGTTTTTCTTAACCTATTAGAGCAAAAACCTAAATTCGAATTTTTCAGAGGACAAGAAGATGGAAATAAACCGCTAATTCCAAAGATAGCACGACCTGGTTATTCATCTCAATTTAAATTAAAAGATTTAGAATTTTTATTAATCAGTGATTTTAAAAAATTTGCAAAACCATATCTTGATACGGAACCGAGATCGGAAATAGAGTGGTTTGCGATAGCTCAACATTTTGGACTGAGAACCAGATTATTGGACTGGACGCAAAATCCAATTACAGCGTTGTATTTTGCAGTTAATGAATCGGATAGTAAACAAGATGGTGCTGTGTGGGGAATATTGATAAGATCCGAAAATAAAGTAGACCATTCAGTAATATTCGAGGACATCGATAATCTCAACTTACTTAGTTCATATGTCTCTGGTTGGTTTAATCCCAGAATAGTAGCTCAGGAAGCTTGTTTTAGCATATCTCCAGTTGTAAACAATCAAATTATGCCAATAGATAAAAAACTTGATGCAGTAGTGGACCTATGGAAAATCAAAATTCCGGGACGATATAAAGCCGTGATTAAGTCTCAACTAGATTCTATCGGAGTAAACGAATTTAAACTATTCCCGGGATTAGATAACCTGACAGCAAAACTTCATCAGAAATATTATCGCAAGTCAAAATAGAAAGATATACATTTAAGCAGGAATTTCCGACTAGCGAAATTTGTCGTGTCCTCCGATCACCCGGAAGCGGTTGTGTGTAAAAGTGCTATGCCATATGTGGGTAATCACCATAAATGGTCAAAATTTCGGGGCAAAATCTCGCGATAACCGGGACAAATGCGGGAAATCGCGGGCAAAGGTGGGAAATACCGGGATAAGTTCTCGCGCTATTGGGATGAAATTTTTCGCGCGCCCAAATCGTTCAAATCATATTCAATAGGCATTATAGGGGCATTCCATGACTTGTATATGTACTTTAAAGCGCTGGTACAGATGTAAGATCTAATTGGAATAATCAACAAAAAATATCTATGCTAAAAAGTCAGAATATTTCGCTACGGCAGGGTTATGTGATGCACTCATAGATGCATAAGCTGTTATATGAATTATTTAGTGCTGCTATTCTTCTATCCCTAGTCTCAGTTTTCTTGTTACGACGTTTATATCCTCGAATCCATTATTTTCACAGTAATCAACCAACGCAGGAAACCGTGATATGCGGTGAAAATACCATCCAAAGCCTTCGACTTCCTTCCTGGAAAGTGTCTTTACTTCAAGGTAGGCATAACAAAGTTGCCATAGGAAGTTTAAAAGTTTATCAAATCTCTGTTTGCAGTCATTACGCTTTTCTTCATCAAGTGTACTTTTAGAATCAAATATATCATTTACCTTCAGAGTTGGATGGCGCTCCTCTAATATCTGTACAGTTTCGACAAGAACCGGATCATTATTAAGGTAATGTGCTTGTGTACAAATAAACTCTGTACGTTTCCAAGTCAGTTCATTCCTTCGTGTCAAAAAATAGCCAATCACTGTGCCGATAGCTGCGGCAAAGCCGAGCGTCAGTTCCCAGTTGTCTTTAAAAAATATGAGAATATTACTATCCATCATTACTAATTACTCCTATCTATGATCGGGTCAATTATTATCACCAGCGATTATTACTTTAGCTTCTTCTAGAGTAAGCCACCTCTTTTCGCAGGTGATAGCCCGATGAACCATTCTATGGCAATTCGCACAGAGTAGTGCCATATCCTTCAATCTCGTTTTTCTATCGGCTGCTGCAGATAAAGGCAATACGTGATGTGCTTCAAACATCGCATCGCCTAATTCAGCTACTGGAGACAACGAAGAACAACCACACATATCACATTTCAGCACACCAGATTCCCAACGCCGGTTTAGTAGTCGTTTTCGAATTCTCGGGTTTCGCTCTCGTGTCAAATGGATTTCAGTTACTATCTTTCCCTCGATGAATGTTTCTTGCTGACCCGTTTCCTCTTCGCGTCCTTCTATGATTTTTATTCCTGTCCGGATTAAGTTGGCTATCTCCTTAACTCGCACAGGGTTATTTCCATACTCCCTCCACACCGCTCGATCCATTTTTGAGACATTCCCAAGTCCCTTACCCGTGGCTACTTGTCGTAAGTTTTGTAGTTTGAAAACAACACCATCAGCATTTCGAAACGATTCTCTTCTTATAGCAAGACTGTGATAAGGAAATGTTCTTAAAAGTTCTGAAAGAGCTATAATTCGGTTATCATTACTTGATGGAATATGACCTTGAAAATCAAAATAGAGGTCAAGTGCGAGAATGGTCTCGTCTTTAGTCCAATTCGGATTTCCATGCCCGTGCGTGATAGCCATTATTACCTATTTTTTTGAAATGGGAATTGGTGAATATGCAATTGCAAACCGCCATACGCACTGGCCAAAACTGAACAAATAAATATTACTCATTTAAAGTGTAACTATCCTGTATAAGCCTTTTTAGCTTTTGATACTAAATCACTTATAATTATATCAATAATTCCTTTTGAAAAAATTTCTAGTTTGATTCTAAGACTTGGTTTTAGAGTGGGTATAATTTCGTTATAACGAGATGTAATCTGTTTATTATATTTATCATCATACATAATAAAATCATCTGTTATTCCACAGTTCTTTGGAATATGTAGGCTAATATTTGTTCCGGCATTAGCTTCTGCTGGTCTCCTTGTGCGGAGATTAATAGAGATAACAGCACCACTACCATTAATATATGATCTATGATTATCAGATATTTTCCGATATCCTACTTCAGAAATATTTAATATAGCACTTTCAAAGTGTGGATTTGTATTGACTTTTTCAAATTCAATTTTTAAAATATCATAAAATTCCTTCAGTAATCTCTTGCCAGCTTTATCAACATCCTCCTGCCTAAAACCACCTTTTGTAATATAAAATGAATTTAATTCCTTAAAACTGTTTTTAGTATCCGGTACTTGTCCCATAATAATACTTAGCACGATTAGGTCTATTGAGCTATAACACCGATCGAGGGAAAAATCTACTAGACCTTGAAAATTTCCATTGTCTGCTAATTCGAGCGCATCAAAATACTCAAGACGATCTTCCGCCAAAACAAGAAAAGGAATGTTGAGAACTCTGTATAAAAAGACTGAGGCAAGAGCTCGAGCTACACGACCATTACCATCAGAAAAAGGATGTATACAGACAATAGCATAATGTGAGTATGCTGCCTGCAATACTGGGTGAGAGTCCTGAAATATTTTACTTTTTAGCTCATTCAGCAATCTATGCATTTCAGGATTAACTGCCTCAACAGGGGCATAGGAATGTATTGAGCCATCTGCAAGTTGTACATGATTCGGGTATTTTTTATATTGGCCTAAAGGTAAGGGTCTATTTTGCACACCCTGTGGAGTATATACTGGATACATTTTTTGATTTCTACATAACACTTCATGTAATTCCCTTATCCAGGCTTCTGTTAATTCTCTTTTTCCTGTTGCTAAATCTAATATGAAATCATATGCATCAAGTTGTGCATCAATTAAACCACAAGTTTCTGGTTTTTTTTGAGATAATAATTTTTGAAACTCAGCCAATTCAGCTGCTACAGACCATGTAAAACCCCGGTCAACTTCATACAATTTTTCAATTGCTCCAGTTTCGATAGCCGCATATCTTCTAACAATTTTTCTTGCATTTTCTATAATCTCAGGAGATGAATCTTGTACGCTAGTTAAGCGGTCAATATTATTTTGCCATTTATTTAAATCAATACTAGCCCTGTGTACTTTTGAGAAAGAAGGAAATCCTTTATATGCCAAATCAGCCTTTTTAATATTGCTGCTTAAATTGCTCATGATACCTCGTCAATTCTATGAAAGAAAACTTTTTCTCATTATTGGTAATGACTACTGGAAAACATAAAACCATAATTCCATATAAATTTAACAATCTTCTTATCCCGGAGTAAAGAATATCCGGTTTATCAGCTTATGACGGCTCTATAAAACCATTTTGCCGTGAAAAATATTTAAGTTTACCACTTTCCATATCATCCACGATCTGCTGCAGCTTCTGAACCAACTGATGATTCCGCGATTCCTTGATCTGAACAATAGCTTTGTTCAGTGTTTTCTTGGCTTCTTCCAGTTTCACTCTGGCCTCCAAATATTGATTTAAGGGATTTTTTTCATACACATATAGGCGGACTGTAAAGAACGACATGAATTCCAGGTCCGACAGTTTTTCCATCGCCCTGGTCGCCGTCGCTTCCTCACGCTTCAGCTTCAGAAATTTCAATTTGAGATGCGCATTGCGGATGGCTATTTCGTCTTTTGCATAATTGAAATCTTATAAAATATCCGCATACTAAATAGCGCGAGTACGTACACGGGAACCTCCGATATACGTACAAAAAGCGTACAATCAGAGCTCATTTTTAGTAAATACATACAACACAAA
>JBDRBK010000036.1:0-16579 GCA_043822705.1 Fidelibacterota bacterium | reverse complement strand
GGCGGAATTCGAAATCCGGTTCTTTACATCGGTGCCGTTTCCCGAAGCGCTGAAAAACCAGATTCGTGCCGCCCTCACCGGTACCACCGAACAGGTCTGTGCCCTGAATTACGACCTGGGCCGCTGGTATGCCGAGGCCGTAAAAACGGTACTGGCGGACAATAATCCTGGGCCCATCGATCTGATCGGCAGTCACGGTCAGACGATCCACCACATCAGCGGTCATTCCACGTTGCAGGTGGGCGAGCCGTCCTTTCTGGCGCAGGCGACCGGTATCCCGGTGGTGTCCGATTTCCGTGCCGCCGATGTCGCCGCCGGCGGCACCGGCGCGCCGCTGATACCGCGTATCGATGAATGGCTGTTTCGCGTCCCTGGAAGCGCCCACATTGCCCTAAACATCGGCGGTGTGGCCAACGTGACCTTGTTACCGCAGTCCGGAACTGGTACGGTCAGCGGCTTCGATACCGGTCCCGGTATGGCCCTGCTGGATGAGACCTGGCGCCGTGAATTTGGCGCCGGCTTCGACGCCAGTGGAGAACTTGCGGCTACCGGGGAGGTCAACGAAAAGCTGGTCCGGGAATGGCTGGAGGATGATTTCATACCGGCGCGGCCACCCAAATCCACTGGGCGGGACAAGTACGGTCCGACCTGGCTCGAACAGCACCAAGGCGAACTGGCACAGTTGCCGGTTGCCGATCGGCTGGCGACCCTGGCGGCTTTCACCGCCGATAGTATTTATGTGAATTGCCGTTTATTTCTTGCAGAATATCCGGTCGATTGCCTGATCGTCGGCGGCGGAGGTGTGCATCACGGACCACTGCAGGTGCGGTTAGCGACCAGGTTCGCACCGGCGGTGGTGGTAACCAGCGCCGATTTCGGCGTCGATCCCGACGCAAAGGAAGCGCTGGGCTTCGCCCTGCTGGCGGCGGCGTTCGTAAAAGGAATTCCCGGCAACCTGCCGGCGGTGACCGGCGCCGCACGACCGGTGATATTAGGCAAACTGTCGGTGTAAAAATGACAATCGGCCGCAATTTGGCAAAGTTTGCTCTGTGTTTGACGTTGCTGATAGGTGGCTGTGATTATCGGTCCGCCGCGACAAAATTTACTTACCGGCACGGCGGGATAATCCGAGGCGATCAAACCAGGCGCGAATTGGCGCTGGTATTCACCGGTGGCGATTATGCCGACGGCGGCGAATTGATCGCCACCGTACTGGCCAAACACGATGTTAAAGCCGGTTTTTTCTTCACCGGTGATTTCTATCGCAATCCCGCCAACGCCGCCCTGATCCGGCACCTGGTTGCCGACCGGCACTATCTGGGTCCTCATTCCGACCGCCACCTGCTGTACTGCTCCTGGGAAAACCGCGATTCGCTGCTGGTGACCCGGGATGAATTCGTAGACGATCTGACCGCCAACTACGAGCTGCTGGAGGAATTTGGTATTCCCCGAACGGCGGCTCCATTCTTCATCCCGCCCTACGAATGGTACAACGCCACGATCGTCCGCTGGGCCCGGGAAGCGGGCTGGATTCTGATTAACAACACACCTGGCACGCTGTCGCACGCCGATTATACCATCCCAGAGCTGGTGAATTACCGTGATTCACAGGAAATCTGGGACAGTATTATCGAATTTGAGCAGGACCAACCGGGCGGTCTGAATGGATTTCTGCTGTTGATTCACATCGGCACCCACCCGGATCGGACCGACAAATTTTATTATCATCTCGACGCATTGTTGAATTATCTGGAACAGCGGGGCTATTCTTTGGAGCGCGTCGATAAACTGCTGGCCGCCGCCCGGACATCAATTAGTCCCGTCGAAAAAACTAATTCGGGGAGACAGCAATGAAACTGAAATCGGTTATCTGGCTGACCTTTATCATTTTAGCCGGCAGCGTGCCGGTAATCGCCGGAAATGTCGGCAGCTACCTGCGGGTCAACCAGTTGGGCTACCGGCCGGACGATCCGAAAATCGCCATCCTGCTGACCGGCGAACGGATGAAAAAAGGCCGTTTCGAAGTAGTCGATGCCGGCTCCGGACGGGTGGTCCGGCAACCGCAGCGGATCGGAAAATTCATGGGCGAGCTGGGTAATTTCCAGTATCATTTTCAACTGGATTTCTCCGATTTCACCCATCCCGGACGCTACCGGGTCCGAATTCAAGGTACGACAATTGAATCGCTGCCGTTTACAATCGCCGATACGGTCTATACGCCGACGCTGCCAGAAGTACTTGGCTATATCCGCCAGCAACGTTGTGGTTACAATCCATTTTTCGATAATATATGTCACCAGAGAGATGGAAAAACCATGTACGGACCCATGCCAGACAGCACTTACATCGATGTATCCGGGGGCTGGCATGATGCCGGCGATCATCTGCGCTACCTGCTCACATCGGGTAATACGGTAGGCCGCCTGTTGACCGCCTACCGGACGGCGACGATTGAATTTGCCGATGAAGTTGATGCCAGCGGAAAATCAGGCAGCAACGGCATCCCGGACATTCTGGATGAAGCCCGCTGGGGCCTGGAATGGATGTTGAAGATGCATCCGCACCCGGACCAATTGTTTCATCAAGTGGCCGACGACCGCGACCATATCGGTTTCAAGCTGCCCTTCGCCGATTCCGCCGATTACGGCTGGGGGCCCGGCAGTTACCGGGTGGTCTATTATGCCAGCGGCGCCTCCCAGGGCTTGGGGAAGTACCAGAACACATCCACCGGCATTGCCAATCTGGCGGGGCGCTACGCCGCCACAATGGCGCTGGCGCACCAAATCTGGACCGTGTTGGGCGATGAGGTTTTTGCTAGGACCTGCCTGCAGGCCGGCCGCGAGGTCTATGAAATGGGCTTGCGGCAACCGGGCTGCCAGGAAGGGACACCCTGTCGGGCGCCCTACCGTTACCAGGAAGTGACCTGGGCCGATGACATGGAGTGGGGCGCGGCTGAATTATATCGTGTTACCGGCGATGATCGTTATTTGAAGGATGCCAAGCGATTTGCCCGGATGGCCGGGGCTGATCCCTGGATGGGTGCCGATACCGCCCGGCACTATGAATTTTATCCGTTCATGAATCTGGGCCATTTTGCTTTGTTCGATCAGGTCGATCCGGCCTTCCAGGATACTTTGATCGGTTATTACCGCCGTGGGATCGAAGCGGTCGCGGACCGGGCTGCGAATTTTGCCTACGGAATCGGGGTTCCTTTCATCTGGTGCTCGAATAATCTGGCGGCGGCCTTCATCAATCAGTGTCTGCTGTACGAGCGTATGAGTGGTGACCGGACCTATCACGAACAGGCGCTGGCGCAAGTGGACTGGCTGCTGGGACGCAATCCCTGGGGTGTGACCCAGTTTGTCGGGATTCCTGCCGAAGGTGGTGTCACACCGCTCTACCCGCATACTGCCGTGACTATTGATTGGAATCAGCCAATCAACGGCGGTATGAACGATGGACCAGTGTACGCCTCGATCTACAATTCACTGAAAGGTATCCGTTTGTCGCGACCCGATCCCTATACCGAGTTTCAGTCCGAACTGGTGGTGTTTCACGACGATCTCTGGGATTATTCCACTAATGAGCCGACCCTGGACGGAACCGCCGAAGCGTTGTTGTTCCTGACCTTGCTGGCCCGCTGACCATACCGGACCGGAAATGCTGGTCTGATTTCTGTCCCGGTCCGTATATTCGTCCGTTACCAATCATCGGATCAAAGGTGGTATCATGATTAACTTAAAGCGACACTTGAGGTGTCTCAGGTTATTAGTCTTATCAATAATATATACGGGCCTGACGGCGCAGACGGTACAAATAGACCTGTCGCAGGTGCCGGAGAGTAAGGAATGGCAGGCATTTAATCGTAAAGCGCAGGTTCTGAAGGATTCGGACCGTCCCGGTGTCTATTTCAAGGAAGACCCGAGCACCGGCGTTATCTGGTATAAGGGACTGGATTTCCAGAAGGGCGTGATCGAATGCGATATCCGCGGACGTGACGTTCAGGGCGCCAGTTTCGTCGGTATCGCGTTTCGCGGTTGGGACGCCGAGAACTACGACGCGATCTATTTCCGACCGTTCAATTTCAACACCGCCGATTCATTGCGGCACGCCCATGGCGTGCAGTATGTATCGCATCCCGAGTGGACCTGGCAGCGGCTGCGGAACGAGCGCACCGGTCGCTACGAGCAACCGGTGACCAATGTGCCCGATCAGACCACCTGGTTTCACGCACGGATCGAAATCCACCAACCACAGATGATGGTATTTGTGAATGAGGCGGCCGAACCGGCCCTGGTTGTTGACGAACTGAGCGAACGCACCGGTGGCTGGGTGGGATTGTTTATGGGGTACGGCTCCGACGGATCGTTTGCCAATCTGAAAATCACAACGATCGAATAAACGCCCGGTTCGAATTAAATCGCCCTTGCAACTGCTTTACTAATTACTCGTCACTGATTACTATTCAGAGTCTTGCAGTTGATTGCATAAAATACTATTTTCAGCCGGAATAACTCAGGTAGTAGGAGGTAGGAATGAAACGATTAATTATCGCAATTCTCGGTGGGATGGGCTGCGGTCTGATCTGCATCGGTTTAATTTCCGGTAGTCCCGAGCCGGTGGCGTCACCAGTATTGTGGCAAGCCTTTGCCAGCCGGACTCTGATCGGCCTCGCTATCGGAATCAGTTCGCTGCGGTTGGGGCACTGGTCGATCCATGGTATCGTGCTGGGACTGTTATTCAGCCTGCCGCTGGCCTTCAGCGGACTAATGGCACCCGAAAATCCAGAATATTCACGGATTGGCATGTTTGTCAGCACCATCGTTCTGGGCGCGATTTACGGTTTGTTGATTGAACTGGTTACATCGGTGGTTTTCAAAGCCAGACAGACCTGATCGACCCCTGTCCTCATTTCCCATAGATTGAGAATATATCCCATTAGACGTGACCGGGTTAACAGTCACTGACTGGAACCCGGTCTTATGTATTAACACCCGACCGGATAACAATTCATCTCTATTCGCGACAACGCCAAATCGGTCTTGCATCACTGGTTGATCGAGACCGTAAATTTACCTTCCCCGTTTGTAACGAACTGATCGTCGAAATGATTAATTGGAACAGCCAGTCACCAGCCAAAGGAGTGTATTGAGTGGATAGAACATTTGATTACGTTATCATTGCGGTTTATTTAATCGGCATAGCAATGCTTGGCATGTTCTCGGGTGGCAAACAAAAAAGTACCAAGGATTATTTCCTCGGTGCCGATTCCATGCCCTGGTGGGTGGTATGTTTCTCAATTGTAGCGGCGGAAACAAGTACGCTTACTTTTATTTCAATTCCCGGTCTGGCATATCTCACCAACCTTAATTTTCTCCAGGTGACGCTGGGATATTTAATAGGCCGGATAATAATCGCAAAATTCTTTTTGCCGGCCTACTACAAAGGAGAACTGACGACCGCGTACTCGTACCTGGAGCGACGTTTCGGGAGCAAAACGCGGTCGTTTGCCTCGATCGTATTTCTTTTCACTAGAACCGCCGCCGACGGCGTTCGACTCTTTGCTACGGCGATACCGCTGAAACTGATGCTGGATATCAGCTATCCGACAGCCATTCTCATCATCGTGGCGATTACCTTGCTTTATACGATTACCGGCGGGGTCAAAGGAGTAATCTGGGTCGATGCGATTCAGATGTTTATTTATTTGGGTGGTGCTGCCTTAGCCCTATATTTTTTAATAAATATCTATTTGCCGGATGGATTTTCCGCGGTCGTAGCGGCTGCTGCTGTCAATGACAAGCTGTCGATAATAAATCTCGGCTTTTCCGACGGTATTTCCACGTTCTTTAAAACCCCCTATACATTAATTGGCGGATTGCTGGGCGGGGCCTTCCTGTCGATGGCGTCGCATGGAACCGATCAATTAATCGTTCAAAGACTGCTGGTGACGAAAGATTTAAAGAAAAGCCAGAAAGCGATCATCGGCAGTGGAATAATAATTATTGTACAGTTTGCCTTGTTTTTGTTTGTCGGTGTGGCGCTTTACGCTTATTACCATACCAGTGATCTGAGCATTCTTGGATTAGTAAAAGCTGATGAAATATTTCCGAAGTTCATTTTGGAAAAGTTACCAGTCGGTGTTTCAGGAATTATCATAGCCGGATTGTTCGCGGCGGCTATGTCGACGCTGGCTGGTTCGATCAGCTCGCTTTCATCTTCAACCATGCTCGACTTATACCCGACATTTTCCAAGAAGATCAAAAAAATAAACGAGTTGACCCTTTCCAGAATATTTACAGTGATGTGGGCGGCAATGCTGGTTCTGGCCGCCCTGTTTTTCATGAATTCCCCTCAGACCGTTGTTGAGCTGGCTCTGAGCATTGCTTCGTTTACCTACGGCGGACTCCTGGGCACTTTCATTTTGGGGCTATTGGTAAAGAAGGCCACCCAGGAAGATGCTCTGGCGGGCTTCACAGCAGGTATTTTTGTGATGATTACAGTAATATCGCTTAAGCTGGTGGCCTGGACCTGGTTTACTATTATCGGGGTCTTAACAACGTTAATCATTGGATCATTGTTGAGTAGACCGAATAAAAGATAGCTATTCTGCCTGTATTTCACTTGCATTGATCATTTGAACTGTCTCGCATCCGTTGGATAATAGTGATAAGTACAGTCAGCACATTTATGCCGATTACGTGATTTAAATTATTTTTAATCTGTAAATTTTGCCGCTGGAAACAGTAGGTCTTTTCGATATTATTCAAACAGGACAGCCAGATATGAACACTTTTTCATCGGTAGAGCAACATTTCTTCAAGATATCTCAGCGCAAAGATCCCAGTACAACAGTACCGTATATCGTCGTTGAAAATTTTCCGAAACTGGGATTTCTGACAGCCCTGCGCTTCGTCGAGTGGGTCAACGAAAATCCCGAAGGCGTTATCAGTCTGCCGACCGGGAAGACACCGGAATATTTCATCAAATGGATTCACCATTTGAAGGCGAACTGGAATGACAAGGCACTGACCAGACTGCGTTTGGACAACGGCCTGGCCGTCGCCAAAATGCCGGATTTCCACGGACTGCAATTCGTCCAGATCGACGAATTTTTTCCGATCGACCCGCGGCAGCACAATAGTTTTTACCATTATGTCCGGGAATACTATATCAAAGGTTTCGGGCTCGATGAAGCACGGGCGCAATTGATCAATTGTGCGGAAATTCCAACTGCCGGTGGCCGGTCGCTGTCAGAGATTTTTCCCGATCACAAAGTTGATCTGTCATTGCGCTACCGGGACTGCAAGGCCTGTCCCGAGCAACTTCAACAACAGACGATTTTCATGGTCGATCAGTGGTGCAGCGAATATGAGGACCGGATTCGCGCCAAGGGCGGGATTGGCTTTTTCCTCGGCGGTATCGGTCCTGACGGCCATATTGCCTTCAATGTGCGTGGTTCCGACCATAACTCCACCACCCGTCTGATGGAGACCAATTTTGAGACCCAGGCTGCGGCCGCCGGTGATCTGGGTGGCATTGAAATTTCCCAGAATCGACTGGTGATCACAATCGGGTTGTCAACGATCACCGCCAATCCCGCCGCCACAGCCATAATTATTGCCGCCGGTGAAGCCAAGGCGCCGATCGTTCGCGATTCACTGGAAAAGCATCGTGATATACTATATCCCGCCACCGTTCTCCAGAATCTGGCCAATAGCCGGTTTTACCTGACCCAGGGCGCCGCGTCAGCCCTCCGTGACAGTCAGGATCAGTTATATTTCGAAGGCGAGTGGAATCCGGATAAAACTCAGCGGGCGGTTATCAATCTGGCTGTGGGTCTGAATAAATTTGGGCGTTATCTGACAGTCGACGACCTTAGGGCGGACTGCTACTGTTCGCGGATACCTGATATCGATGAGAATACGGTACCGGATGTGCTGATCAATATTGTAGCTAAGCTGGATCGCGGTCTGGAGCTGCCGGTGGATCAGTCATTTTATCACACCGGTCCGCACCACGACGATATTATGCTGGGGTACGCTCCGCATGTCATGCATCTGGTGCGCACACCCCGCAACAAGCATCATTTTTCGGTGATGACGTCCGGTTTTACCTCGGTTACCAATAGTTACGTGATCAAAATTCTGGATGAAACACTGCATTTGCTGGAAAGCGGACAAATCCAGATGACCGACTATCCGGATTTTTTTAACCAGGGCTACAAATTTAAACGTGACAAGGATGTCTATCATTATCTTGATAAAATCGCCTCGCGGAATGTAGCCGGACAAAGGCGCGGTCTCTGTCATCGGGTGGTCCGGGCGCTGGTGGAAATCTATTCCATCGATTCGAAATCCGAATTGGCGGCAAAAATCAGGGACATTACGGAATATCTGCGGGGATGTTACGACGGTGAGAAAAATCCTCCCCGGATTCAAAGCCTGAAAGGCATGATCCGGGAATTCGAAGAAGAACTAGTCTGGGCGCATCTGGGAGTACGCGTTCGCGATGTCAGTCACCTGCGGCTGGGATTCTATACCGGAGACGTTTTTACCGAACAGCCGGACCGTAAACGTGATATTCCACCGATTCTGGAGCAATTGCAAAAGATCAACCCCACCGTTATCACTCTGGCCCTGGATCCGGAGGGTAGCGGACCAGACACCCATTACAAGGTTTTGCAGGCTATTGCCGAGGCAATCCGGGAGTGGGGGAAGGAAACCGATCTTAATGATCTTAAAATCTGGGGTTATCGTAATGTATGGTATCGTTTCGATCCCGCCGATGCCGATATCATCATTCCGGTTTCACTGAATACGATGTCGGTATTCCAATCGATGTTTCTGGAAAGTTACCTGAGTCAGAAAGAAGCGTCATTTCCCAGCTATAAATACGACGGTCCGTTCAGCGATTTGGCCCAACGGATTTGGGTCGACCAGCACCAGCAACTGGAATTGCTGCTGGGCAAGGATTTCTGGTATCAGAATGAGCATCCGCGCTTGCGGGCTGCTCATGGTTTGATATTCATGAGGGAATTGTCGGTCCAGCAATTCCTGAATATGGCCCGTAACCTGGAAAAATCGATGGAAGGCCAGATCGGCTGATTTTTTATATCGGGGATTGAGTCTGACAACACGGTCCCCAGCAGCTATTAATTATAAGAAAAATCAAGAATCGGTCGAAAATATTTCTTGATTAAGATGTATAGACAAGTTAACATCGATACGGCAGTATGAGACCCCAATGGAACTGATTCAGCAATTTATCCAAACAGCCAAAAGCGCTCCGGCGCGCATCGTATTTCCGGAATCACAGGATGAACGGATTCTGCGTGCTGCTTCACTGGCGGCGCAAATGGGGATTGCGATTCCGGTACTGTTGGGTCAAGAAACCGTTATTCGTGGCAAGGCTCATGCCCTTGGTTTGGATTTTTCCGCCATCAAAATTGTCGATCCGGATAATGATGCCATGCTCGACCGCTATGCCGATCTGTATATCCGGTCGCGGGATGTGAAATTATCGATCGCCCGACGGCTGGTGAAAAAACCGCTGTCATTCGGTGGTATGATGGTCAAGGCCGGCGATGCGGAGGGTATGGTGGCGGGCGTGGCCAGTGCTACCGCTTCGGTAATCCAGGCGGCTTCCCTGACAATCGGGTTCCGGCCGGGCATGTCGACACCGTCCAGTTTTTTCATCATGATCGTTCCGCAATATAACGGAATAAAAAATTATCCACTGATTTTCGCCGACTGTGCCGTTAATATCGATCCCTCGGCGCGTGAACTGGCGGAGATAGCGCTGGCATCGGGCGCGAATGCCCGCGCCCTTCTGAATGTCCAGCCCCGGATTGCCTTTTTATCATTCGCCACCAAAGGGTCGGCGAATCATGCCCGGGTCGATAAAGTACGTACGGCGGTGGTACTGGCGCGCGAATTGGATTCCGTTTTCGAGATCGACGGCGAGTTGCAGGGCGATGCCGCCCTGGTGCCAGCGGTCGCAGTCAAAAAAGTTAAAGAAAGTACCGTGGCCGGGTCAGCCAATGTGCTGGTGTTCCCGGATTTGGATTCGGGGAACATCGCCTACAAGCTGGTCCAATATCTGGCTGGCGCCAAGGCGATAGGACCGATCCTGCAGGGATTTGCCAGCCCGGTTAACGATATGTCACGGGGGGCCTCGGTCGATGATCTGATCGCCGTCACGGCGATTACTTCGATTCAGGCTAAAATCTCAACAGCCAGCGTGTAGTGTATAAGAACGAACAAGCAACAACATGGGATGGATCAATCATTGAAGGTATTAGTTTTCAACTGTGGTAGCTCCTCAATTAAATACCGGTTGTACGACATGCCTTCCGGAGAAAATCTGTCGCATGGTTTGGTTCAAAGAATCGGAGACAGGAATTCCATGGCCTCCCAGATTGCTCACAGCCAGGAGCTTTCTGTCTGGAGGCCTGTCTCCGGTCATCAACAGGGGATGGAACTGATTGCCGAAATGTTGACCCATCCCGAAAAGGGGGTAATCTCCAGTCTCGATGAGATTGGCGCCTGCGGTCATCGGGTAGTACATGGCGGTGAAGCTTTCACCGGTTCGGTCAAGGTTGACGATAAACTGGAAGCGACCATCGAAGAATATTTCGATCTGGCACCGCTGCACAATCCACCAAATCTGACCGGGATCAAAGAAGCCCAGCGCCTGTTCGGCAATATTCCCCAGGTGGCCTGTTTCGATACCGCATTTCATCAGACGATTCCGGAAGTTGCCTTTCTTTACGCCTTGCCATACGAGTTTTATCAGGAAAATAAAGTTCGGCGCTATGGTTTCCACGGCACTTCCCATCGCTTTGTGGCCCGCCGCGCCGCCGAATTGTTGGGAAAAGACAAGTATGCCGTCAACCTGATTTCCTGTCATCTGGGTAATGGTTGTTCGGTGGCCGCCATCAGCCAGGGAAAATCGATTGACACCAGCATGGGATTGACGCCGCTGGAAGGTCTGGCGATGGGAACGCGCAGCGGCGACCTCGATCCGGAAATAGTATTTTTTCTGCAACGAAAAGGTTTTTCACCAGACGAATTAAGTAGTATATTAAACAAGAAATCAGGACTATTGGGGCTTTCGGGAGTGTCGAATGATGTCCGAGACCTGGAAGAACTGGCCACTGGCGGACATACCCGGGCACGATTAGCACTGGAGGTATTCGCTTACCGGATTCGAAAATATATCGGCGCCTATCTGGCGATACTGAAAGGGGTGGACGGTATAATTTTCACCGGTGGGATCGGCGAGAATGGCTGGCTGATGCGGGAACGGATTCTCTCCGGTCTGGATCACCTGGGCATTATTCTTGACCCGCAGCTGAACGAACGGGCCAACGGTGGCGAATTGCAGATTCAGTCGGCCGAATCCCGGATCAAGCTGTTTGTCATTCCGACCAACGAAGAGATTGCCATCGCCCATGATACTTTCCGGATCGCCTCCAACGGTTCCTATCAAACATCAATTAACTAATCCAAGGATTTTTCAATGTCGGATACGCTGGGACGGATAATAAAAGTTACCTGTGAATTGCTGGGTATCGATGAAAGCCAGATTACTGAATCATCGCGGTTTGTCGAAGATCTGGGGGCTGAGTCGATTCAATCGATCGAACTGGTGGCGGCTTTCGAGGAAGAATTTGATATTGAAATGGATGAGGATGCCGCACTGGCTGTCACCAATGTTGGTGATGCGGTTACTTTTATCGATAAAGTAATTAGTGGGGGATGATTCGTCTGACATTGAATTATGCAAATGGATTGGTATAAATCCGATCGGAGTCAATTATGCCGAAGAGACTTGCCGATTATTTTATAAATAAGAACGCGCACACGCCAATCTATGTTCAGGTGCGTGACATCATCATCGAGATGATCAATACCAAGGCCATGCTGCCGAATGACAAAATACCCAGTGAAAACGAGTTAGCCACCGCTTTTGGCATCAGTCGCATGACGGTAAGGCAGGCCATTCGCGAACTGGTCAAGGAAGGCTATATCCATATCAAGCGGGGCGAGGGGACCTTCGTGCGCGAAATCCCGGCCACCCAGATGCTGATCAAACTGGAAGGTTTTTCGGCGGTAATGCATAAAATGGGCTACCACACCCATTCCCAGATTCTGCGCATCCAGAAAATTATCCCGTCCATGGAAAAGTACGAATATGCCTACCGTGGCCTGAACGAATTACCCGAACAACCACTGGTGATGGTGCGGCGGCTGCGTTACCTGGAAGAGACCCCATACTGTCTCGAAACGTCATTCCTGACCCATGCCGTTGGTGAAGGCCTGCTGGAAAAAGGTTTTGACGAAAACATCTCGATCTACGGCTTCATCGAACATGAGCGAAAAATCCATCTGTCACGGGCGGAGCATATCATCGAACCGGCCTTGTGCAAGGGTTCCACGGCCGAGTTGCTGAAAATCAAGCAGGGCAGCCCGATTCTGTTCATCCGCGGGACGACCTATTCGATGGACAACCGGCCGATCGAGTACCTGGAAGGCATTTATCGGGGCGATAAATACAAATTAAATGTCGAAATCAAACAATAATTTTTGAGGCCAAGAACTACGTGGAATACCGGGCGCTGACGGAATATGAAATTCAGGTACTGACGCAAAATGGTTGCCGTGCCGATGATTGGTTGAAGCTGACGGTCACGGATGGCTTCGATCCCGATTGTGTCCGTAACTGCCAATTCACGGGATCGGTGCAAATCGGCGCACACGCTGCTACCGTCCTGGAATCGGAAGGTAAAACCTACCGGCCTGGTATCAGCAACACCTGGCTGGAGAATGTCGCGGTCGGCGATAATTGCCATATTGCCAATGTTGGCGGACGGCTGGCCAATCTGGATATCGGTGAAAAGGTTATTATCGAAAATGTCGGCAGTATCGACTGCCAGGGCGAATCAACATTTGGCAACGGTCATGCCATTGAAGTGTTGAATGAAGGCGGCGGTCGGGAAGTGAAAATCACCGCAATCACCAGTGCCCAGACGGCCTATCTGGCCTGCCTGTACCGGCAGCGCAAATTATTGGTCGAACATCTCGACCGAATGGCGGATGATTATGCCGCGACGCTGAAATCCGGGCGGGTGGCTATTGGAAACGGAGCCCGAATAATTGATTGCCGGACAATCACCGATGTCCAGATCGGTGACGCCGCCGTAATCAGCGGGGCCGAACGGCTGCAAAACGGCACCGTGGCCTCATCAGCCGCAGCACCGGCTATCGTCGGCAGCGCCGTGATCGCCGAAAATTTCATCATCCAGCAGGGCGCCAGCGTCAAGGACGGTGCCCTGATCTCCGGTACTTTGATCGGGGAAGCGACAAAAATCGGTAAACAGTTCTCCGCGGAAAACTCCACCATGTTTGCCAACAGCGAGGGTTTCCACTCCGAAGTCTGTTCGATTTTCGGCGGTCCCTATTCGGTGACCCACCATCGTTCGACCCTGTTGATCGCCGGAATGTTTTCGTTTTTTAATGCCGGCAGCGCCACCAATCAGTCCAATCACATGTACAAACTGGGTCCGGTGCACCAGGGTATTCTGGAACGGGGCTGCAAGACCGGTTCCGGCTCCTATCTGCTGTGGCCGGCGCGGGTGGGTGCCTTTTCCGCCGTGATGGGTAAGCATTACGCCAATTTCGATACCGGTGATTTCCCGTTTTCCTATATTGATATCGATAAAGGGCGGTCGACCTTGATTCCGGGAATGAATTTCCTGACCGTAGGAACGGTGCGCGATGGCCTGAAATGGCCGGTCCGGGATCGCCGTAAAAATTCCGATAAACTCGACTTACTGATTTTCGACGTACTATCGCCCTACACGGCCCAGAAGATGATCCGCGGCCACCGCATCATGGACGACCTTTATGAAAAAACCGGGAAAGGGCAGGAGTCCGTGATTCACAACGGTATTCATATCAAGCGCCTGTTATTGAAGACCTGTCGACGCTATTACCGGATGGCTCTGGATATCTATTTCGGTGAATTGCTGCTGAATCACCTGCAGCAGGTTCGGGAAGGCAATACTTCCCTTGGCAAGTACGATCCGGATGGTATGACCGGCGATTGTGCCTGGATTGACGTGGCCGGACTGCTTTGTCGTCAGGATCGCCTGGAAAAAGTACTCGGACAGATCGAAGACGGTCGGCTTGGTTCGCTGGAGCAAGTCCAAGCGGCGCTGACCGCTGTTTATACGGCCTACAAGGCCGACGAATGGAATTGGTTTTTGCACACTTATCTCAGCCAGAACAAGTGTGAACTGGCGCAGGCCGGACCCGGGGCCCTGCTGCCAATGGTCGATGCCTGGGTCGTGGCTTCCAGAAAATACCTGAACCTGGTAAAAATGGACGCCAAAAAGGAATTTGAGGGCAACGTGCGTACCGGTTTCGGTATTGATGGCGACCGGGAAGCCGATTTTACGGCGGTCCGGGGCAGTCTCGAAGCCAACAGTTTCATCCGGCAACTCGACCAGATGGTTGCCGATGTCGAACGCCGCTACGACCACGTCCGCTCGATTCTGCCTTAATCTGATAGCAATAAACAGGAGTATCTTTATCAATGCGATTAATCGTACAGGAGAACTACGACCGGCTCAGCAAGTGGGTCGCTCATTATATCGCCAAATCGATCAATGGTTTTGGCCCCACCCCGGAAAAGCCCTATGTGCTGGGTCTTCCGACCGGCTCATCTCCGCTCGGTACTTACCAGGAACTGGTGAAACTGGTCCAGGATGGGAAAGTCTCGTTCGAGAACGTAGTGACGTTCAACATGGATGAATATGTGGGCATCCCGGAAGGTCACCCGGAGAGTTACCATTCGTTTATGCGTAAGAATTTATTCGAGCAGATCGGCATGCCACTGGATAATATCAATATTCTGGATGGCAACGCCCCCGACCTGGCGGCGGAATGCCGGCGTTATGAAGATAAAATCGACCGTTACGGCGGAATTAGACTGTTTCTGGGGGGAATCGGTCCCGACGGGCATATCGCATTCAATGAACCCGGTTCGTCACTGCACTCGCGTACCCGCATCAAAACCCTTACCTACGATACCAGGATCGCCAATTCACGGTTTTTCAACAATGATGTGAATCAAGTGCCAAAACTGGCCCTGACAGTCGGCGTCGCCACCGTAACCGATGCGGCCGAAGTCATCCTGATCGTCAACGGGCACGGCAAATCCCGGGCGCTGCATAAGATCATCGAAGAAGGCGTCAACCATATGTGGACTGCCTCGGCCCTGCAGCTCCATCCCAAATCAATGATTGTCTGCGACGAGGACGCCACCGCCGAACTGAAGGTGGGTACGGTCAAATATTTCAAGGATATTGAAAAAGGAAATCTTGAACCCTGTACAGTATAACTCTCTCTCACTCTCGGAAAAAGGGGCGGCGCAAGCAGCCTCTTTTTTATTGATTTATATTAAAGGAGCCTATCCCCTAAATCGTGAAGATGGTATTTTGTCAGTTACGCTCGACAAATTGACTAATCTTGCCGAGCAATTTTTCTATATCAATCGGTTTACTCATATAATCATCGCAGCCGCCAGTGAGGGCGTTTTCACGATCTTTGGGAAATGCATGGGCGGTAACGGCAATCACAGGGATAGCCTTGTACTCGTCCTTTGCTTTCATATAGGCCACCAGGTCCAGGCCGTCTTCCCGGCCTTCAAGTGATAGATCCAGCAGGATCAAATCAACATCGTGCTCCCGCAACTGTTCTTTGGCTGCACTTACCGACACCGCATATGGCGTTTCATAGTGCCGCTTCAGGATGGCTTGCAGTGTTTTACGATTGTTTAAATCATCTTCGACCAGCAGTACTACCGGTCTTTCTTTAGGCGTTTTAACCTTGACTGCCTGCCCGGACGCTGGTTGAGCGATTTCGATTACAGGCGCTTCCTTTGTCTCAGCTGCCGGAGTAAAAGTCAGCGTGAAGGTGGTGCCAAAACCCTGCTTGCTTTCTACTGCAATCGGGATAGTATTCAAATCCAGACAGCTTTTGGTGATTGACAGTCCCAGTCCCAGGCCCTGGTATTTCTTGGTATAGCCGCTGCTTTCCTGTGAAAAAGCATCATACATTTGCCCCAGGTAATCCGGGCTAATTCCGATACCGGTATCGCTGACGGTTAATATATATTTACCACTACTTTCGGATAGCTTTATATGAACATGGCCCGTATCGGTGTACTTGATGGCGTTTTCAAACAGGTTGGAGAGCGCCTTTACCAGCGATGGTTCATCGACCTTGACGGTTCCTTCACCGATCTGGTTATCAAGTTTGAAATCCAACTGCTTCTCTTCGGCTTTTAGCTGAAGCTCGCTGAAAGTGTTTGCAACCGGAACAGCTAATTGTACTATCTTAGGGTTGTAGGGGACTACACCGGCGGTAAGCTCAGATATGTCGAGAATTTCGTGCACCGTGTTCATCAGGCGTTGGCCGCTGTCACGTACAATCCGGAAATATTCCTTTTCCTCCTCAGTTATCCGCTCTTTAAACCGGCCTTCAATTATTCCACTGAAACCCAGCAGCGC
>JBDRBK010000035.1:0-3193 GCA_043822705.1 Fidelibacterota bacterium | reverse complement strand
TCATATCAGATTATTAAGCGGATTATCTGGGATTATAATATTGAACCGGACGCGGTTTACCAGGTTCTGATCGGTGCGCGCGAGCGGGTCAATCACTGGGATTTCGAACAATTGTTTTTACGCTTACTGGAACGCCTCAGTTGGTATGATTTACTTAACCTCCTGGGAAAAAAGCGCCTGAAGGATAAATTGACCATGAATATTATCCGGCAGTTACGCTATTCAGAATTGAGAGAAAAATATGGACGCTTATACAAAATTCTACACCGGGAGCCTGTATCCTTTACAGGATGGGGTTCTGAATTGCATAAACAATTCAGGCACACCCTTTTTTCTAACCGGTGGTACAGCACTTAGTCGCTATTATCTGCAACATCGGTATTCGGATGATTTGGATTTATTTGTAACTACCGCTGCCGCGTATTCTGATTATGTTGAAATACTATTAAAAGCTTTAATTGCCAACGAAAGCATTAATAAAATTATTGTCGATCGAAATAGTGTTCGCCGCGGTAAAGATTATACCCAGTTCATTGTAACCGCTTCCGGCAACGTGGAAGTTGCCCTGAAAATCGATTTGATTAATGATGTGGCCGCCCACTTCGGTGATCTGGAGATTGATTCGACTCTGGGACGGGTGGACAGCTGGCAGAACATATTGGCCAATAAACTGACCGCCCTGTTTCGATCTGAGCCCAAGGATGTTGTTGATATTTGGGCAATCGCCAGGAAATTTCCATTCGACTGGCAGGTGCTGATGGCGGCTGCCAAGACCAAGGAAGCCGGTGTTGAACCGGAAACCGTTTATGAAATTCTGATGTCTTTTCCGGTGAAATATATTCAGGCAATTAAGTGGATTAACTGCCCGGCCGAAACCAGCTTTCAAAAAGATATTCACCGGATTGCTGCTGATATTTTATATGGCCGCAAGAATTTATTTGGCAAATAATCATTGCTGATTGATTTCCACAATCATGTTTTGCCGGCTGCCGACGATGGTTCCCCGTCTCTGGAAGTGTCGCTGATGATGCTGCGAACTGCCGCCGATCAGGGCATTACCGATGTGGTTAACACCATCCATTTCCAGCATCCCAAGATGCAGGAACGGGAAATTACCCTGGCCTTTGTCGAAGATGAATTGGCGAAGTTACAGTTGGAAATCGATCGGGCCGGCATTGCGATCAAGCTGCACCGCGGTGCAGAAGTGTTTTATTTACCGAACCTGGTCGAGCTGGCTGAGAACCCGGTAACTACGATCGGCAACGGCAAATATATGCTGGTCGAATTTCAGACCTACCAGTTGCCCGATGGCTACCGCAAAGTACTGTTCGATCTGGTCATGCGGGGTATTACCCCGATTATCGCCCACCCGGAACGCTACAAGCCGGTCCAGAATGATATTGATTTATTGCGCAATTTGATCGATGCCGGTTGCCTGATTCAGGTGGATGGTGGCAGTCTGACCGGCGTCTTGGGAAATTCGGCCCGCAAAGCGGCGGAACAGCTTTTAGCCCGTGGTTTATGCCAGTTACTGGGATCGGATGCCCATGATACCGGCCACCGGAACTTCTGTCTGACCGTCGCCGTTGAAATCGGACGGAGTTTCGCTGGGGATAACATCGATCGGATGGTGACCGATAATCCCGATAAATTGATCCAGGGCAAACAACTGGAACCGGAAATTGCCTATATTCCGGCTAAAGCACCAAACATAATGAAGAAACTGCGCCAACGCTTATGGCCGGTTTGATTTTGTTGTCGACGGGTTTAATTTCCGGCGATTTAAACGAAATATACGGGAGCGGTATCGAATAATGCATTTAGCGCCTGTACAAAAAAGAAGCCTCTGCTTTTTAGCTATGGTCGTGTTCCTTGGCAGCCTGCCGGCCCAGACCTACATGCCGCAGCGGGCTGAACGCTCGCTAATACCGCGCAGCGGTGAGCGCTATCTCACCGACGAGTTTGGTATTATCAGGATGTACGTCAATGTCTGGGGTCATGTAAATAATCCCGGTAATTACCTGGTTTATGACGAGATTGATTTCGCCACTCTGTTATCGGTAACCGGGGGACCTAAACGGGGGGCGGATTTTAAGAAAGTTGTTCTGTTCCGGGAGTTACCCGATCCGGACGGCACCATGATCTACCATATTAATATGGATAATTTTCTGAAAACCGGTGATCGCAGTGAGTTTGTCAAAATTATGCCCAATGATACCATTATAATTCAACAGAAACCGGTGTCATATATTCTCTCACAAACCGGTCTGTTGAATACCTTCTTAAGTATTATTAACCTGTATTATTTAATTCAATACAATTCGACGCGCCCCTGATATGAGTGATATAACCAGACCGGTCCAAAATTTCCATTCCGGCCCGAATTCGCCTTACAGTGATGAGGCCGAACTCAGCTTGAAGGATATTTATTATATCCTGCGGCGCAACCTGCGGATAATAGCGATCGCCACAATTACGATCTTATTTTTAGCAGCGGTTGTCACCCTGCTGACGCCGCCGGTTTATGAATCCACCGCCATGATCATGGTCGAGGAGCCCAACCAGTCGATGGCAATCTTCGATCTGGGTTTTGACAATGAGATGAACCTGCTGAACAATGAGATCGAGATTCTCAAATCACGCACCCTGGCCGAATCGGCGGTCGAGCATCTCTGGGAATCCGGGCAGCGCAACAATTTGTTTTTATTTGGAACGAATGTTTACCAGCCGGAGGGTCCACGCAAGTTGCTGCGCCAGCTGCTGACGCTGGGGATTTGGCAGCAGGATTCGGCTGAAGCTTTGTTCGGCGCCATTCCGGACAGTGTGAAAATGGCCGCGGTTAAAGCTATCCGCGGGAATATGCTGGTTACTAATCAGCGCAACACCAATGTACTGAATGTAACTTTCAGCAGCCCCGACCCGGCTGAAGCAGCGCTGTTGGCCAACACCCTGGTCGAGCTGTATTCCCGGCGCGATCAGGACTGGACCACCGGTGAAATCCTTAATTTGAAGGATTTTCTGGACGAGCAGCTTGTGAACACCGAGCGCGAATTGGCCCAGGTCGAAGATTCCCTGCGCAGCTTCCAGGAGCGCGAACAGGTTTATGAGGTCGGCGGCGCGGCCCAGTTGCTGCTGCAGCAACTGACCAATATCGAAGGTCGTTTCTACACGACAAAAGCCGAGCAGAATATTG
>JBDRBK010000034.1:0-12223 GCA_043822705.1 Fidelibacterota bacterium | reverse complement strand
GATCAGGTGGGTAAAAGGCACAATAAAAGATTTTTCGTGCATAAATACCACACGGACCGGTTGGCATTGCAGGCGGCGGTTGATTTCCGGACCGAGAAAATTAATGATGCCATGGTAGATGCCCTGCGCGGTTCCAAATTTCTATGACCGGTTGAACGTTTTCCATTGAACCGACCGCTTTACAGGTAGATCAATCCAGCGAAAAGCACTTGATATTATAATATTTTCTGTATCTTTTGGTTAGCCATCGCATCTTACTTAAATGTAAATTCGACAGCATTTATCGGATACAAAATTGATACTGGGGCCGTAGCTCAGTTTGGGAGAGCGCTAGAATCGCACTCTAGAGGTCGAGGGTTCGATCCCCTTCGGCTCCACCAGCGGAAATTATACCGACTTAAGCAAAGTTGTTTGAAATTGTGGTCGTGCTAGACGGGGAGGTAGCGGTGCCCTGTAACCTGCAACCCGCTATAGCAGGGTTGAATTCCAAAGTGCGATTGGTGCTGAATTCGATTGCCATAATAAGTGGTGATGAAGCTTCAAGTCGTCACGGTTATTTTACGCTTAATCCCGTCAGGCCTGGAAAGGAGCAGCGGTCGGTGATAGAATTGATCGGTGATGATCGCCTGGAGTGGAGCTAACTGGTATGCGTCGTCGAGTGGCCGGATCGATCAAGCAATGGTGCACGACCGCGAGTTTTATGGGCGAATATTAAAGCATGGCATACCAGGTACTATCTCTTAAATGGAGACCGAAAACATTCTCTGACGTGGTCGGGCAGGAACACGTCACCCAGACACTTACCAATGCCTTCAGCAAAAAACGCCTGGCCCAGGCCTATCTTTTTACCGGTCCCCGGGGCGTAGGCAAGACCACCACTGCCCGCATTCTGGCCGCCGCCCTGAACTGTCAGACCAATTCCGACGGCCTGCCGTGTAACCAGTGTTCCAATTGTCGCGAGATCGCCGACAGCCGCAACATGGATGTACTGGAAATTGACGGCGCTTCCAACCGCGGTATCGAAGAAATCCGCAATCTGCGGGAAATGATCAGATACACACCGATCAATTCCCGCTATAAAATATTTATCATCGACGAAGTGCACATGCTGACGGGACCGGCGTTCAACGCCCTGCTGAAAACACTGGAAGAACCGCCGGAACATGGCAAATTCATTCTGGCCACCACCGATGTGCACAAAGTACCGCCGACAATAATCTCACGTTGCCAGCGCTATGATTTTAATCGGATCACGGTGGCAATGATCAGTGCACAACTGGAAAAAGTCCTGGAATCGGAAAAAATCGGCTACGACCGGGATTCGCTTCAGGCTGTCGCCCGTAAAGCCGACGGCAGTATGCGTGACGGCCTGAGTTTTCTGGATCAGGTTATCGCTTTCTGCGGTGACACCATCACCTATCAGGAAGCCATCAAGGTACTGGGGATCATCCCCTTTGACCTCCATTTCGATCTGTCCGAAGCGATCCGGGTGCGCGACACCGTGACCGCTGTCGAACGCTTGAACGAGATTCAGGCTTCCGGCGTGCCGGTCGTCGATTTTGTCAATGGTTTCAGTCAGCATATCCGCAACCTGTTGTTTGCGACGGTGGCACAGGGCAGTGGCCTGGTCGATCTGAGTGCCGAGTTGAAGCAGCGCTACCTGGATAATGCGCCGGACTGGGATCGCCGCGATCTGCTGCGGTCCGCGACGCTGCTGATGGAACTGGAGCAGACCATCAGGCGCACTACCCATCCGTACCTGGCACTGGAAATTCTGTTCCTCAAATTGCTGGAAATGGATACTTCGGTCTCACTGGACACGTTGCTGGCTGATCTGGCCGGATCGGGGAAATCTGCGGCCGTGCCGCCGGTGGTTCGACCGAAACCAGTTCCCACGCCCGCCCCGCCGGCGATTCCGGCAGATCGCCCGGTCGCAAGTGACCGTACGCGGGACGTTCGTCCTGAAAATAAGACCGTACCGGAACAATCAGCCGCTGTGTCCCAACAACAGCCGACGACGGTGAAACTTGACCTGGAGACGATACAGACGCACTGGCCGGGAATCATCACCCAGATCGGGCGGATCAGCGCTTCGCTGGGAACCGTGCTGGAACAAAGTCGTCCACTGGAAATACAGGATAACCGACTGATCATTGGTGTCAACGGGCAACCAAAGTTTACGCTCAGCCGGCTGGAGAGCAAACAGAACGAAATTATCGCCGTCATTGAAAAATTTGTCAAATCACCGGTCCGGGTCCAGTTTCTCAATCTCGAGGGACCGGCGCCGGTTCAAGAACCGGTAGCGGAAGAAAACAATTCGAACCAGGCCGCTCGCGGCGAGGCCGTGATCGACCGGATTGTGGAATTATTTGAAGGCGAGCAGCTAAGATAGGAGATTCGATGTTCAATAAAGGAAATATGACCAATATCCTCAAACAGGCTCAGGAAGTTCAGAAGCGGATCGAAGCGGTCCAGAACGAACTGGAAGATTTAATCGTCGCGGCGGAAGCCGGCGGCGGCCTGATCCAGGCCAAAGTCAACGGCAAACAGGAACTGCTGGAACTGACGATCCAGCCCGAGGCTTTGGAAGAGGACAAGGAAATACTGGAAGATCTGATCATTTCGGCGGTAAATATGGCGTTGCGGAAATCGCAGGAGGAATCACAGAGCCGGATGAATTCGGCCGCCGGCGGAATGCTGGGGGGAATGAAAATTCCGGGGATGTGATCGATGGGTTTTTTACCGGACAGCGTTAATCATCTGATCGAGCAATTCGCCAAATTTCCGGGCATCGGTCGCAAGACCGCCCGCCGGATGGCCTTTCAGGTGCTCAATTCCACCGATCAATGGGCCGCTCAACTGGCCCAGGCGGTACTGGATATGAAAACCAGAATCATGTTCTGCAGTATCTGCGGCGGCATCACCGAGCAGCAGGTCTGCGACGTTTGCCAGGATCCGAAACGTAACCAGAATCTGATCTGCATCGTCGAGGATCCCGCCGATATTTACGCTTTCGAACGCACCAACAGTTACTATGGCGTTTATCATGTGCTGGGGGGCGTCCTGTCGCCGCTGGATGGCATTGGCCCGGATGACTTGAATATCAACACCCTGCTGGAACGGGTGAATCCGGAGACCGAGGTGATCGTGGCAACAAATCCCAGTGTCGAAGGAGAAACCACTGCACTTTATCTGGCCAAGCTGTTAAATTCGCGGGGTGCCAGCATTACGCGTCTGGCCCGTGGCCTACCCGTCGGTAGCGCGTTGGAATACACCGACGATGCCACACTTATCAGAGCAATTGAAGGAAGAACCAGATTATGATCATGACATTACCAAATATCCTGACCATCCTGCGGATATTGATGACACCGTTTTTCATCATCTGTCTCTTTTACGATCATCCCTGGGCCAAGACCTGGGCGCTGATCATTTTCATCGTTGCCTCGATTACCGATGCCTACGACGGCTATCTGGCCCGCAAAAACAATCAGGTCACCAACGCCGGCCGGTTTCTCGATCCGCTGGCGGATAAAATCCTGGTATCTTCGGCATTCATTTCTTTCGCCATAATCGGCGTGGTGGAATACTGGATGGTGGCGCTGATCATATTCCGCGACCTGTTCGTGACCGGCCTGCGGATTGTCATGTCGCACAAGGGTTTCATAATGTTGACCAGCAAGATCGCCAAGGCCAAAACCGGGACGCAGATCGGGATCATTATATTCATTCTGCTGTTTCTGGGCTTGAAAGCACTCAACCTGGAACCGCTGCGATTTATTCTACAAATGATCATCCAGTACCATCTGATTTACTATCTGACCCTGCTGGCCACTATCTTTACCGTGATAACCGGTATCACCTATGTCCAAGCGAACCGTAATATTATTTATAAATTCATGACTTCCTGATTACCAGTGAGATCAGACCGCATAGCCGAATGGATCGCCACCGTCGGGAGGGTGGGGCGACTGCCGGGGGCGCCCGGTACCTGGGGCAGTCTCGCGGCGATTCTGATGTGGTATCTGATTCCGCACGAATTAACCGCTTTCGTTTTGGTCCCGGGAACTGTGATCGTCACTATTCTGGGGATTTTTACGGCTGCCGCGACCGAACGGCAATATCAAATCCACGACCCGTCGTTTGTTGTCATCGACGAATGGGCCGGGCAGTGGCTGGCTTTATGGTTCCTGCCACAGACAATTACGGCCGGCCTGCTGGCCTTCATTTTTTTCCGCCTTTTCGATATCGCCAAACCCTGGCCGATTAACCGTCTGCAGAAATTGCCGGGGGGCTGGGGTATCATGGCCGACGACATTGCGGCCGGCCTGGTGGCACTGGTGCTAACCCATTTAATTCATTATTTTTGGCTATGAGCATCGGAATTATCACCGTCGGTAATGAGCTGTTGACCGGCTATATCGATGATACCAACGCCGCCTGGCTGGGGCGGGAAATCACCGCCCTGGGGGAACAGCCGGCCTGGCACCTGACCGTGGGCGATGACCCGCAGGCGATCGTCAGCGCCCTGACTGCCGTTCCCAACGATGTGACTGACGTGATCATCACCGGCGGACTGGGACCCACCCATGATGATATAACGCTGCAGACGGTCAGCGATTTTTTCGGCATTAAACTGGAATTCGACCAGGACTACTGGGGAGAATTGTGCCGGCGATTCGAACGTCGCGGTTATCCGGTCCCTGAAATCAACCGTAATCAGGCCCTGGTACCTCAAGCGACCGAGATTATTCCGAATCCCGTCGGATCGGCCCGCGGAGCCCTGTTCTGGCAAGCCGATCGGCGGTACTACATTCTGCCCGGCGTCCCGATGGAGATGAAAGCCATGTTCACGGCAACGATCGCCGCTAAAATTCGACCACCCGCCGTGACTACCGTCATTCGGGCGGTCCGGACTACAGGAATCATGGAGTCATCCCTGGCCGAATTGCTGGGCAATCTGCATAACGATTTTCCCGCGGTTACGCTGGCCTTCCTGCCGCGCCTCAGCGGATTGGATTTGCGCCTGATCGGTCACGATCCGGCCGAAGTGGATAAATTCATCGAAAAAATCGTCGAGCGGGCCGGGAAATATATCTATGGTTATGACGAAATCAAGCTGGAAGAAGTCGTCGGACGGCTGTTGACCCGGCATGGACTGACCATCGCCACCGCCGAAAGCTGCACCGGGGGACTGATCAGTCACCGCCTGACCCAGGTCGCCGGCAGCTCGAATTATCTGCTTGGCGGGATCGTCGCGTACAGTAATGACGTTAAAATCGATCTGCTGGGCGTGCGACCGGAAACCCTGGCCATCCACGGTGCCGTCAGCGAAGAGACCGCCCGGGAAATGGCAGCGGGGGTACGTGAAAAACTTGGAGCCGATATCGGTCTGGCCACGACGGGCATAGCCGGTCCTGGGGGCGGTACCGTCGCCAAGCCGGTGGGGCTGGTCTACATCGGCCTGGCTTATCGGGAGCGGGTCGTAGTACGAAAAATGCAATTCATTTACAATCGACAGGTTAATAAACGTCTCAGTAGCCAAGTTGCCCTGAATATGGTTAGAATTGAGCTTGAAAATGCCTGAAAGACTGCTCAGAACCTTTATCTCGGTGGCGGTGCCCAGCCGCATCGGCACGGTTTGCGATATGCTGCGGACGACAATTCCAGCATCGGAAAAAGCGATTCGCTGGACTAAAATGAATTCAATTCATCTTACCCTGAAATTCATTGGTCCCACGCCGGCCGACCTGATTCCCGAAATCAACCGGCGGTTGCGGCAGGCGGTCAGCGGAATCGAAGCGATGTCGCTGGCGGTGGCCGGAACCGGTTGTTTTCCCGATCCGCGGCGACCGCGGGTGATCTGGCTGGGGATGACCGGGGAGTTGGACCGGCTGCACGACCTGGCTACGAAAGTACACAATTGTGTCGTCGACTTGGGCATCCCGGACGAAAGCGCCGCATTCAAGCCGCACATCACGATCGCCCGGATCAAATACCCACAGAAACGTACGCCGGACATCAGCGCCATATTACGGACCGAGTACCAGCCGGTGGCGTTAACAACCGACCGAATTCACCTGATTTCCAGTGAATTATTACCAGGTGGTCCCGTCTATAGCAATCTGGGAACACATTATTTTGCACTACAATTACAACAGGAGTGATATTATGGCAACCAACGATAAAAAAACCCATGCTCTGGAACTGGCCATCAGTCAGGTGGACCGTCAATTCGGTAAAGGTTCGATCATGCGGTTGGGCAGCGACCGACCCCGGATAAGTACCAATACAATTTCCACCGGTTGCCTGTCGCTGGATATCGCTCTCGGCGTCGGTGGAGTTCCCCGGGGCCGAATCATAGAAATCTTCGGACCGGAATCGGGCGGAAAAACCACCCTGGCGCTACATATCCTGGCCGAGGCTCAGAAAAAAGGCGGTTATGCGGCCTTTATCGATGCCGAACACGCCCTTGATCCCGAATATTGCAAGAAACTGGGCGTGGATATCGATGAGTTGCTGGTCTCCCAGCCCGATACCGGCGAACAGGCCCTGGAAATCACCGAGACCCTGGTCCGTAGCGGAGCAGTGGATGTAATCGTCATCGATTCGGTGGCGGCGCTGGTGCCGCGGGCGGAACTGGAAGGCGACATGGGTGATTCGTTTGTCGGGCTGCAGGCCCGGCTGATGTCCCAGGCCCTGCGCAAACTCACCGGCACGGTCCATAAATCCAATACCTGCGTCATTTTCATCAACCAGATTCGCGAGAAAATCGGCGTCATGTTCGGCAATCCCGAGACGACTTCCGGTGGTCGTGCGTTGAAATTTTATTCTTCCCAGCGGATGGAGATTCGCCGGATTACCACCATTACCGAAGGTGGTGACAGTGTCGGTAACCGGGTCCGGGTCAAGGTAGTTAAAAATAAGGTCGCCCCGCCGTTCAAGAATACCGAGTTCGATATCATGTATGGTACCGGCATTTCTTACGAGGGCGATATTCTCGATCTGGCCGTCACCGGTGATATCATCCAGAAGACCGGTTCCTGGTATTCCTTCGGCGATGAGCGTATCGGCCAGGGCCGGGAGAACGCCAAGAAATATCTGCGCGACAATGAAGACACCCTGACGAAAGTGATTTTCCAGGTGAAATCTTTCATGGGCGTAGAGAATGGAGCGGAAGAAAAGCCTGAAGATTAAGGTCGAGCGGGTCGAGATTCAGCGCCGGTATCGGGACCGGCGGACTGTTTTCCTGTCTGATGGACGCGTCTTCGGTATCCCCGGAGACGTTTTTCTATCCGATCCGGTCCATGCCGGTGATGAGTTAACCGCCGAGCAGGTCGAATCACTGCTGACCCGCAGTGACCGCCAGCGGCTGTTGGACGCGGCCCTGAATCTGTTGAGTTATCGTGCCCGCAGTCGCGGCGAGCTGCAACAGCGTCTGTTGGAAAAAGGCTGGCTGATTGAGGAAGTGGGCGGTGTACTGAAGCGACTGGAAGAGCAGGGCTACCTGAATGATGAGGAATTCGCCCGGATGTTTGCCCGTGATAAAATAAATCTGAAATTCCTGGGACCGCGGGCGCTGGCCAGCGAACTGGCCCAATCACGGATCGATCAAAAAATTATCGATGAGGTGTTAGAGGAATTCTATCCGCCAACAGCCTGTGAAGCAATCATCGAAAAGATACTGATCAAGAAAAAGATCGCGTCAGGCCGGCTGCTGACAGCAGCGGAAAGAAAGCGGCTGATCGATTTGCTGGGCCGCAAGGGCTTCGGCTGGCCGGAGATTGAAAGTGTCTTCAGGAAAAACCAATTAATTTAAGCGGCTATCGGCAGTATCAACGAAAAAGTGTAAAACCCCTAATGTCAGAACCGAAACATAGATTATCGCCAACCGAGCGGGAATACGTCAGCCGGACACTGGGACGAATTCCCACCGATCTGGAAGAACGGACAATAGCCTGTCTGTGGGCCGAATTTTACCTGAAATATCCCTATCGTGATTTAATCAACCGCGCCCATACGGGTGTAGATGAGCTGCCCTATGTGGACGATTCCCGGCCCGGTTCGCAAGTAGGTCCATTAGCGGAAATCTGTGGCGGGCAACGGGCTACTGACGCAGCGACTGCGCTGAATATTCTGCTGCAGGAATTATTGTGTCAGGGGATTAATCCCGAACTTGTTCTGGTGGATGGCAGCGGGCCGGCCGTTGCTGACAAATCACCGGCAGTGCGGGTGGCGGAAATCCTGGACAGTGCCGAGATCAACCGCGATCTGAAAATTTTTCAGGGACAGCCGGAAATCCAAGAAGCACCGGATGGTGAACTGACATTAAATCTGCTGGCGGTCGGTTCGCGCATGATACTTCCCGAAGATCAGAAAACGAAGCAAAAAGGGCAACTGGTGCTGGTCCGGCCAGCGCCGGCGGTGGCCGTCGATTCCACCGCCGTAAATGCGGCCCTGGGATTATTGGTGGCGAAACCCTGGATTATGGGAGTCCAGCGGGCGTCCGACCGTAACTGCATCAATGACATTGTCGAATATTTAAACCGGATCGGAGCCGGACTGACCATTGCCGGCCCAGGGGTAAAACCAGTCAAAGTCGAAGATTTGCTTTTCAATCATCAGCGTTTATTCTTCGTCCATTTGCAGAGTGGTTTCGAGCTGGACCTGAAAAATCTGCTGGCGGAGTCGGGACTCGAATTTGACGAAATCGGCGCCATAACGACGGGCACCAATCTGGTAATTTCCGGTAAGTCGACGACAGTCGTAAATATTCCGCGATTGCTGTTCACACCGGGGGGCGTCCTTTACCGTGATTACCAGGGACAAAAACCAGCTGCGACAGTGAATCAGTCAGCGATCGAATTACCGGAGAAAGAGGATTTTAACCGCTCGCTGCTCCAATTAATTAGTAATGCCGAAATCGTGGACAGTCAAGCGGGTCACGAAGGGCATATTGCCACGGCATCGTCCACCGATGGCAGCTACCAGGTGATGGCGGAATTACGGCGCAACAGTCGCCTCGTCCGGACCGACCCGTTACTGGGAAGTATGATTCTGATCACCGAATCGGCCCGCTGGATTGCGGCACGCGGTGGGCGCACGACGAGGGTCGTGGTCGATTTGCCGATCTTGCGCTCCTATGATCCGGAATGGCTGTGGCAGTTCGAACAGGCCGCGCAGGGTATCGTCCAGGCCGCCCGCAGTTTGAATCTGCCGCCGACTGATTTCAATCTTCGGGAAAATGGGGTGGGCTCTGCATTCACACCGGTCATCGGTCTGCTCGGCCGTCTGCCGTCTGACCGCCAGCCGGCGACCTATGAATTCAAGAAAAAAGGCGATTTCATCGCTATTCTGGGCAGCCTGCGCGGCGAACTGGGCGGCTCGGAATATTTACGGCGGATCTGGAATTCGGAAGCAGGCACTATGCCGGCGGTCGATTTCGGGATGGAACGCCGGCTGCAGGAAGCAGTCGTGCAAGGCATTGAAGTCGGTCTGGTCAAGTCAGCCTATAGTATTGGCCGTGGTGGCCTGGCGACGGCGATCGCCAAATCGTTGATCGGCGCTCCGGCTGGTCTGGGTGCCCGGATTCACCTTTCCCGCAAGTTACTACCCCAGGAACTGCTGTTTGGCGAAACTCAGGGCGTAGTCCTGATCACCCTGAGCGAGGATGATCTGATGGAATTTGAACGGATTTGCATGGGCGAGGGGGTACCATCCACCACCATCGGGCGCGTGACCGACTCCGGCCGGTTTACTTTCAACGATCTGATTGACCTGCCGGTAACTGAATTAAGGGCCGAATACGATGTAATCCGGAGGTGGTTGTGGAAATGATACCGCAAATCATTCTGTTCGATGGTGAGTCGATTCCGGTCAGGAATATCTACTGCGTCGGTCGCAATTACTCCGAGCATGCCCGGGAACTGGGAAATGAAGTTCCCACGGAGGCGATCTTTTTTTCCAAATCCAGTGCCTGCCTGGCGTCGGGGAATGAATTATCCCTTCCCGACGACAGCACAATTCACCATGAGTTGGAGATCGTTCTGCTGATCGGTACGGGTGGGTATCGGATCGGTGTCGATACAGCCTGGCGCTATGTGGCGGCGGTCGGACTCGGTTTAGATCTGACCGACCGGGCGCTGCAGAACCGGCTCAAGGAAAAAAAGTTGCCCTGGTTCCTTTCCAAGTCGTTTCGTAATTCGGCTTTTGTGACCCGATTCGGGAAACCGGAAGATTTGAATTTAGCGGATTCTTTCTGGCTCAAACGCAACGCTACCACCGTACAGCAGGGCCGGGCCACCGATATGCTGTTCAACATTCCCGAACTGATCCGACAATTATCGGCCAGGATTCCGCTGCTGCCGGGCGATTTGTTGTATACCGGCACACCACCGGGTGTGGGACCGCTGGCGATCGGTGACCAGTTGGAATTGGGCTGGGGTGAAACAACGCTGGCACAAATTCAGGTCACTGCCAGCAACAAATAAAAGTATGTCGCAACAACCAGGTAATCAAATGCGAAAAATCCTGCTGTTAAGCAACTCCACCAATTATGGGGAAACATTTCTGGCCTATCCCAAGGAGGCTATCAAGGCATTTCTCGGACCACGCCGGCTTAAACTGGCGTTTGTACCATATGCCGGCGTTACGCTGGATTGGGATAAATATACCCGGATGGTAACCGAGCGTATGGCCGCGATGGGTCATGAGACGACCCCGGTACATTCGGTCGCCGATCCATCGGCGGTCATCCGTTCCGCCGATGCTGTCGTCGTCGGTGGCGGCAATACTTTTCATTTGCTGAATGAACTGTATCGTTACGATCTGCTGGATCTGATCCGGGCTGAGGTCGACCGCGGCAAGCCCTACATCGGCTGGAGTGCCGGTTCGAATGTTGCCTGCCCGACCATCGCGACCACCAATGACATGCCGATCGTCGAACCACCCTCACTGAAAGCGCTTGGTCTGGTGCCGTTTCAATTGAACCCTCATTACCTGGATACACACCCGGACGGACATAAAGGTGAAACCAGGGAGGACCGGATCAACGAATATATCAAAATCAATCGGGATAAATATGTAATCGGTCTCAGGGAAGGCACACTGCTGCGGATAGCGGGGAACGATATGACCCTGGTCGGTCACCGGACAATGCGTTTGTTCCGATACGGCCTGACCCCGCGTGAACTGACGGCCACCGATGACCTGCGTTTTTTGCTGGATAATACCGGCTGAGGGGCTTTTACAACCGGATCGGTACCGAAGCGCAATAACACGATCCAGATTGAATATCGTAATTGTTTGATTAGTGGATTTTGTCGTAGCTTACACGGGCGGGGAAAATTTAACTGACAGCGGTGCGCGCTGAAATTTCATTTTCGGCTGTGATCGCGGGAGAATAGGGTAGTGAGGATTCTGGTGATTTCGAAGGACCTGGAATTGGCGGCCATTATTGCTGACGTTCTCGGGAATAATATACCCGAATCGATTCTGCTAACGGCCGACGTGAACCCGGAATGCGTCACTATCGCCCGGCGCGAACAACCGGATTTGATCCTGCTCGAGATCGACGTTGCCAAAATCAGCGAGTGTACGATCTGTCAGCGACTGATCGATAATCCAAAGACCAAAAAAATCCCGGTGATATTAATCACCGAACGTGAAATCGATCTCAATGAGCGGATGAACCGGGTAAAGGCCGGCGTATTTACATTCCTGACGAAACCGGTCGATCAATCGGAATTGCTGACCCGGATACTGCTGACACAGCGGATTCTGGATGACGAGAAAGAATTGCAGCACCGTAAAGAATCGTTCGAGCGGGAAATCCGGGACCGTACACGACGCCTGGAGGATGCCATTAGCAGCCAGCAGCAGATCGAACAGGCTCTGCAGGCCAGTGAGGATAACTACCGTTCCATTTTCAATGCCGCCAACGATGCGATCTTCATTCATGAGCCCGGTAGCGGCCGGATTGTCGATGTCAACGATAAGATGCTGGAAATGTACGAGTACGCCAATAAGCAGGCGATAATCGGCTGTTTTGTTGAAGATATCAGCTCCAATACAAAGCCGTACGACGTCGTCACTGCCAAAAAGTACATTGACCGTGCCATGGCCGGCGTTCCCCAGTTATTTGAGTGGCAGTCCAAAACCGCTACCGGGAAAATCTTCTGGGTCGAAGTCAATCTGAAGCAGGTCATTTTAAACGGGCAGGAAC
>JBDRBK010000033.1:0-37999 GCA_043822705.1 Fidelibacterota bacterium | reverse complement strand
TACCAAATCCCTTCCTTGGCAACCCCTTGAACGAGGTTGTAACTTTCGCGGCGATAAGCAATCGATTCTGGTGTATTTAAATCATAATCAATGACAGACACTCATATAACCGATCCGAAGCCATTCGACGACGATATCGCCGCGGAAAAATCGCTGCGCCCGTCTCATTTTGATGATTTCGTGGGACAAACGGAAGTTGTCGATAATTTAAAGCTTTACATCGAGGCCGCCAACGCCCGCGGCGAAGCTTTGGATCACGTGCTGCTGTTCGGACCGCCGGGGCTGGGGAAAACCACGCTGGCCAACATCATCGCCCGGGAACTGCAGGTCAACCTGAAACAGTCCTCGGGTCCGGTCATCGAGCGGGCCGGCGATCTGGCCGGGATGCTGACCAACCTGAACCGTCGCGATGTGTTTTTTATCGATGAAGTCCACCGCTTGAGTAGCGTGGTGGAAGAGTATCTGTACTCGGCAATGGAGGATTACACGATCGAAATCATGATCGATCGCGGTCCCAGCGCCCGCAGCGTACAACTCAACGTGGAACCGTTCACCCTGATCGGCGCTACCACCCGGCTGGGCAACCTCACCTCACCCATGCGCGACCGTTTCGGTGTCGTATTGCGGGTCGATTATTACGAACCCCGGGAGTTGTTCCTGATCGTTCACCGGTCGGCGGAAATCCTGGGTATCACCATCGATGATGAGGGCGCCCATGAAATCGCCCGCCGTTCGCGGGGAACCCCCCGGATCACCAATCGCATTCTACGCCGGACCCGTGATTACGCCCAGATCAAGGCTGACGGCAAAATTTCGTTGGCGGTGGCGCGGGCATCACTGGCGGCACTGGGCATCGACGATCATGGTTTGGATGATATGGACCGCCGGATATTATCCGTCATGATCGATAAATTCAGCGGCGGTCCCGTCGGTGTCGGTTCATTGTCCGTGGCGGTTGGTGAAGATTCGGCCACGATCGAGGATGTCTACGAACCGTACCTGATCAAGGAAGGTTTTATTCAGCGCACTACCCGCGGCAGAGTGGCCCAGCCCAAAGCTTTCAGTTTGCTGGGGCGCGCTTACGACGCGGATACACAACAAGGATTATTCCATGATAAATAAAAAACCCAAGTTTAAACTTGCCGATTTCGATTACGATTTGCCGGAAGAATTCATCGCCCAGTATCCGGCGCCCCAGCGCGATCAGTCCAAATTGATGGTGCTGAATCGGGAAACGCAACAGATCGAACACACCATTTTCAACGAAATTGACAAGTATCTGCGGAAAAACGATCTGTTGATTCTGAACAAAACCAAGGTTTTCCCGGCTCGCCTGTTCGCTACCAAGGATCGCACCGATGCCCGGGTGGAGGTCTTCCTGCTACGGGAACTGGAAAATGACCTGTGGGAAGTCATGGTGCGCCCGGCCCGCAAAGTACGGATCGGCAACAAACTAGTGTTCACGGAAAATTTCCACTGCGACGTTATAGATAATACCGTTTCCGGCGGCCGCGTCGTGCGCTTCGAATATGAAAATGAGGCAATCTACGATATTATCGACCGGATCGGAATTTCACCACTGCCGCCCTACATCAAGCGCGACCCGGAACCGCGGGACAAGGAACGTTACCAGAGCGTTTTCGCCGAAGAGCGGGGTGCCGTGGCTGCCCCCACCGCCGGCCTGCATTTCAGCGAAGAACTGCTGGATAAAATTCGCGACAAGGGTGTGAAAGTGGAATTCACCACCCTGCATATCGGTCTGGGCACTTTCCGCCCCGTCCAGGTGGAGGACCTGAACCGTCACCAGATGGATTCGGAATATTTCGAGGTTTCACCCAAAACAGCCGTCGCGATAAATGAGGCTCGGGCCAAACACCGGAAAATTTTCGCCGTCGGCACTTCCACGGTGCGTTCGCTGGAAACGGTGGTCGTGTCCGGTTTTCAGGTAACGACCAAGCGCGGCTGGACCGACAAATTCATCTATCCGCCATATGATTTCAAGATGGTCGACGGTCTGGTGACCAATTTTCATCAACCGAAATCGACCCTGATTATCCTGGTGTCCGCGTTCGCCGGCCGGGACTTTATCCTGAAAGCCTATGAAGAAGCCAAGGCTAAAAAGTACCACTTTCTCAGCTACGGCGACGCCATGTTGATTTTATAGGCCAAGCTGTTTCCGATGGGCAGGGACAGACTGATTGCCGACAGCGACCGCAATGGACCGGTCAGCGCGATAATTCCCGCCGCCGGCCGGGGTCTGCGGTTTGGAGGGTCGGTACCCAAACAGTTCCTCACCTTGGGGAATACGCCGCTGCTATTCCATACCATCAAACCATTTCTGGCACTGCCGGAGATTGGGGAAATAATCATTGTAGTTCCGGAAAAACAAATCGTTGAGCTGGATTCCTTACTACAGCCGATTGATCTTGAACGGAAAATCCGGTTGATAGCCGGCGGCGAGCGCCGCCAGGATTCGGTTCAAAACGGATTGGCCGCCGTTGCACCCGAATGCGAGCTGGTCGTGATCCACGATGCCGGCCGGCCGTTCGTGACCGAAAAAATGATTCGCGATTGTATCGCCGCCCGCGGCAATAACGCCGGGGCGATCATGGCGCTACCGGCCAGCGATACCGTTAAAAGGGTAGTGCCGGGAAGCCGGGTTATCGCAGAGACGATCCCGCGGGAGACAATCTGGCTGGCACAGACGCCCCAGGTTTTCCGGAAATCGATATTGTTGGAAGCGCTGGTCGCTGCCGAACGGGAGGGCATATCCGGGACCGACGAAGCGGCCCTGGTCGAACGGCTGGGGTACCAGGTTGTCATTGTCAACGGCTCGCCGCGCAATTTCAAAATCACCACACCCGACGACTGGGAAACGGCCCGGCGAATCTGGGAGGCGGAAAATGATTAAAACCGGAATCGGTTATGATGTGCATCAGTTGGCGGCCGGCCGGCGACTGGTGATCGGTGGCGTCGAAATACCGGCGGAGTTCGGTGCGGTCGGGCACTCCGACGGCGATGTGCTGATCCATGCCATTGTCGACGCCCTGTTAGGTGCGGCGGCCCTGGGTGATATCGGCACCTTATTCCCCAGCGAAGATATGCAGTGGAAAGATGCCGACAGCAGGTTTTTTCTGCGGACGGCGGCTGATAAACTGTGGGCGGCCGGATATACGATCGTCAACATTGATTCGGTTGTCGTTCTGCAGAAACCAAAACTGCGCGACTTCATTCAGCCGATGCGCCGGACGCTGGCCGACGTGCTGGCGGTAAATATCGACGCTATCGCCGTCAAGGCCACCACCACCGATTATCTGGGCTTTATCGGCGAAGGCCGCGGCCTGGCGGCCCTGGCCACCATCACTGTCAGCAGGGAATAAAACCGCTGCGGCAATGCTGACGACCCTGCAACTGCGATCCCCGGCCAAGGTGAATATTGGTCTGCAAATCCGCGACCGGCGCCCGGATGGCTACCACACAATCCACACGATTTTCCAGGAACTGGAATTTCACGATACAGTGCGGATGACGATCCGCGATTCCGGCTGCCGGATCACGGCCAGTGTGGACTGGGTCCCGACTGATGAATCCAACATCTGTTGTCGGGCTGTCCGGGTGTTGAAGGAGCGCTACGCCGGTGTCGCCGGCATCCGGATCGAACTCGAAAAACAGATCCCGGCCGGCGCCGGTTTGGGCGGTGGCTCCGGCAATGCCGCTGCCGTTCTGAAAGGATTAAACCACCTGTATGACTTACGGCTGAGCGTTCCCGAGTTGGAGCGAACTGCGGCGGCGGTCGGGGCCGATGTGCCGTTTTTTATCCGTGGCGGTACCCAGGTCGGGGACGGCATCGGCGACGAGTTGACGCCCCTGTCGGTGTCCGGTCCCTGGACGTTTCTGTTGATCGTACCGGCGCTGCGGATTAATACCGCCTGGGCCTACGGCCAAGTGAAAAAGAACTTGAACGGTCCCCGTTCCCGAATTAACTTCGACAGCTTTTTCCAGGGTGCTAATCCGTCCTGGGAGCTATTTGAGAACGATTTTGAGCGGATAGTAATTCCAGCATATCCAGAAATTGGTGAGATCAAGCAGCGGCTGCTGGCAGCCGGAGCTGTTTATGCCAGTTTGTCGGGCAGCGGTTCGACTGTGTTTGGGGTTTTTGACGATGAGGCCGGCGCGATGTTGGCTGAGTCAGATTTTAAAAAATCCTACCAAACCATTCTCACCCACCCCGCAGCGACAGTAACAACCACCAGTTTCGCATAAATATCCGTGCATTCATTTGCCGGGTCGTCTAAGGGCAAGACCGCGGCCTTTGGAGCCGTTAATGGTGGTTCGAATCCTCCCCCGGCAGCGCTATGAAAGACAATAAATTAAAAATATTTTCCGGTCAGAGTAACCAGCCCCTGGCGGCGCGGATCGCCAAAGCGTTGCACATGGAACTGGGCGCCCTGACGATCAAACGGTTCGCGGACAACGAGCTGTGGGTCAAGTTCGAGGAAAACATTCGTGGCAGGGATGTTTTCATCGTGCAGTCGACCAACGCCCCCGCCGGCAATATTGTCGAAGTACTGTTGATTCTGGACGCGGCCGTCCGGGCTTCCGCCAACAGCGTCACCCTGGTGATTCCCTACTTCGGCTATGCCCGGCAGGATCGCAAGGATATGCCGCGGGTTCCGGTGTCGGCCAGGGTGATGGTGGATATTTTTACCACCACCGGCGCCAGCCGGATTATTACCATGGATCTGCATTCGACCCAGATTCAGGGTTTCGCCACAGTGCCTTTCGATCATCTGTATTCACGGATAGTGCTGCTGGATGAAATCCGGAAGCTGAATCTGGATGCAGCCCAGACCGTGGTGCTGGCCCCCGACATGGGTTCCGTCCGCATGTCGCAGGCCTATGCCAAACGGCTGGAGATGCATTTCGCCCTGATCGATAAACGGCGCTACGCCCCCAACCAGGCCGAAGTCGTTCATCTGATCGGTGAACTGAAGGACCGGAATGTGCTGATTATCGATGACATGATCGATACGGCCGGAACGATCGTCAATGCCGCCGCCAAAGCCCGGGAAAATGGCGCCCGGCGGATATTCGCCGTCGGAACGCACGCCTTGTTGTCGGGGCCGGCGGTGGAGCGGATGAAGGCGGCCGAATTTGAAAAAATAATTTTGACCGACACGGTCAACATACCAAAAGAAAAAATATTGCAAAATATGGTTATCGTATCGGTAGCGGACATCCTTGCCGAAGCGATTAAACGAATTCACCAGGGCGATTCGGTAAGCGCCCTGTTCGATTTTTAGACAGGAGAATGAATTATGAGCAGTGAATATCAGTTAGACATCACCGAGCGGGACAGTCTTGGTACCAACAGCATTAAGAAATTGCGCCGGCAGGGACTGATCCCCGCCAATTTTTATCAGCACGGTGGCGCCAATGTCAATCTTGCGGTGGACAAGAAAGCATTGCAGCTGGCGCTACGTTCCGGCAGCCACCTGTTTGCGATCCAGATCGGCAAAAAGAGCCACCATGTCCAGATCAAGGAATTACAGTACCACCCGGTCACCGATGATATTATCCACGTGGATTTCATGGGTTTCAAGATGACGGAAAAGATCAGCATTATGGTTCCGCTGGTTTTCGTCGGCGAAGCACCGGGTGCGAAACAGGGTGGAATCCTGATGCACAACATCAATCAGGTTGAAATCTTCTGCCTGCCCGGCGATGTGCCGAAAAATATTGTTATCGACATTTCCAACCTCGGTGTTGATGAACACATCTCGGTTGGCGATTTGGTGGTGCCCAAGGAGATTGAGATTCACACCAGCCCGGAGACGCCGATCATTGCCGCTCAATCCGCCCGCGGAGCCGTCGATGAAGCAGCCGCCGTGGCAGGTGACGAAGATACCGAGGAAGCCAGCGAAGAATAATGCTGGCGTTTGTCGGACTTGGAAACCCGGGAGCACAGTATGCCAGGACCAAACACAATGCCGGATTCTGGGTTGTGGATGAGTTGGCCCGGCGCTGGAAAGCATCCTTACGACCTGGCCAAGGTGATTATGTTTACACCGAGGCCCGACAGGGGCGCGTTTTGTTAGCGAAGCCGACTACAGGAATGAACGTCTGCGGACCGGCGGTGAAGGAGCTTGTTCGCCGCTGGGATATCGAACTGCCGGAACTGGTAGTAATTGTGGATGACGTGGATTTATCCCTGGGTTCCCTGCGAATCAGGCCCAAAGGCGGAGACGGCTGCCACCGGGGGATGGAATCGATCATTTACCGTATCGGATCGATGGATTTTCCGCGAATCAGGTTCGGTATCGCCACCGAGGAGAATGTTCGACCGGCGGAAGATTTTGTTTTGAGACCATTCCGCCGACAGGATGAAGATTTAGCTCAAACGATGATCGCAACGGCCGCCGATGCGGCTCAGTCGATCCTGGTTAACGGACTGCAAAATACAATGGCACAATTCAATCGAATCCAAACTGTAGGAGACGCACGAGCATGACTTACTATTATCTCATACCGGCCGCTGGCATACTGGCATTATTGTACGCTTTCTGGCGCAGCACCTGGATCTCCAAACAGGATCCGGGCAACGAAAAAATGCAGGAAATCGGTCTGGCCGTCCGTGAGGGCGCCATGGCTTTTCTGGCCCGCGAATATAAGGTATTAGCAGTATTTGTAATTGCCGTCGCGGCCCTCCTGGCCTGGGGCAACGCCTCCCTGGGGACGTCGCTGGTGGCGGTATCGTTTATTGTCGGTGCCCTGTGCAGTGCCCTGGCCGGCTTTTTCGGCATGCGCGTTGCCACATCGGCCAATACCCGCACCACCCAGGCTGCCCGCAGCAGTCTGAACGCCGCCCTGCTGGTGGCTTTTAACGGCGGCGCCGTGATGGGTCTGAGCGTTGTCGGGCTGGGCGTTCTGGGCCTGTCGGTACTGTTCTGGTTGTACGGCGGACTGGAAGCCGGGGCCAACCTGCCGCGGGTCATGAATATTCTTTCCGGTTTCACCATGGGCGCCAGTTCCATTGCTTTGTTCGCCCGCGTTGGCGGCGGTATTTATACCAAGGCCGCTGATGTCGGCGCCGACTTAGTTGGTAAAGTTGAAGCCGGTATTCCCGAAGACGATCCCCGCAACCCGGCCACTATCGCCGACAATGTTGGTGATAATGTTGGCGACGTCGCCGGCATGGGTGCGGACCTCTTTGAATCTTATGTCGGTTCGATCGTCGGCGCCATGGTCCTGGCTGCCGCCGCCGGGCTGGCCAATCTGGTGCTGCTGCCGCTGATACTGGCTGGTGCCGGTATTGTTGTTTCCATCGTTGGAACACTGTTTGTCCGCACCAAGGAAGGCGGTAATCCACAGACCGCCCTGAATCTGGGTATCTTCGGCGCGGCCGGGTTGATGCTGATTGTCAGTTATTTTATTATCAATGGTTTTGTTCCCGTGGCAGTAATGCTGAACGGCCTGGAAGTCAGCGGCTTCAGTATTTTTATGGCGACGATTGTCGGCCTGATTGCTGGTATTGCCATCGGCTTGATTACCGAATATTACACCGCCGAATCGCGGAAACCGGCCCGGACGATTTCCAAGGCCAGCGAAACCGGCGCCGCCACTAATATCATTGCCGGTTTAGCCAACGGCATGTACTCCACCGTCTGGCCGGTCATAGCGATTGCCGTGGCCATCATTCTGTCCTATCATTACGCCGGTTTGTATGGTATTGCCATCGCTGCGCTGGGTATGTTGTCCACTACCGGTATTCAATTAGCGGTGGATGCCTACGGTCCGATTGCCGACAACGCCGGTGGTTGCGCCGAGATGGCTCAATTACCGCCGGAAGTTCGCGAACGCACCGATAAACTGGATGCTGTCGGCAACACTACTGCCGCTATCGGTAAGGGTTTTGCGATCGGTTCCGCGGCTCTGACGGCCCTGGCACTGTTCGCCGCTTACCGCGAGACCGCCGCCGCCGCCATGGGTATCGAAAGACTTTCACTGGATATAAACAATCCCTATATCATGGCCGGATTGCTAATCGGTGGAATGTTACCATTCGTGTTTTCATCCTTTGCGATGCGGGCGGTCGGCGAGACGGCTTTCGATATGATTGAAGAAGTCCGTCGCCAGTTCCGCGAAATCAAGGGTTTGTTGGAAGGCACGGCTAAGGCAGATTATGCCCGCTGCGTGGATATCGCCACGGCTGCGGCCATTAAAAAAATGATTGTACCGGGCCTGCTGGCTATTCTGACCCCGGTATTCTTCGGACTTGTTTTGAAAAATCCCGAAATGCTGGGCGGCGTGCTGGCCGGTGTGACTGTCAGCGGTGTGCTGATGGCGATCTTCATGGCCAATGCCGGCGGCTCGTGGGACAATGCCAAGAAATATATTGAGGGCGGCGCTCACGGCGGCAAGGGCAGTGCTGCCCATAAGGCGGCCGTGGTCGGCGACACCGTCGGTGATCCGTTCAAGGATACCGCCGGACCATCGTTAAACATTCTGATAAAACTGATGTCGGTAGTATCGCTGGTTATTGCGCCCTTATTCTAAACTGGAGGTAAAGTGAAATACTACGAAATCCTGTACATTGTTAACCCCAATCTCGAGCAGAATCGACTGGCCGAGATTAAAAAAGAGGTGGCTGACGAGTTGACCAAGCTGATGCCGGCGGAGATAATCAATCACCGCATCTTTGGCAAGAAGCGTCTGGCCTACCAGATTGATAAACATAAATACGGTACTTACATGTTGCTGCATCTGGGTACGCCCGACAGCACGCAAATGGCCGAAGTAAATACCTTTCTGAAACTGAATAAAGCGATTATCCGTCACCTGATTGTACGACTGGACGTTCGCCCGGAAGAAGACCTGACCCCTGAATCCGTTACGCTGGAAGATAGCGATATTCCCAGCATAATCGTAGAACCGGAAGAACAGGAACCGGAAACCGACAGCGATGACCAGCTTGCCGAGGAAGAATCGGAAACGACCGCAGACGATGCGGACGTGGAAACCGATGACGAAGATGTTGCGGTCACCGACAGCGAGGCCGGTGAAACCGCCGCACCCGGCGACGAAGAGCAATCGTAAGACCAAAGGATAGAGGAATTATATGGCCTTTATTAGTAAACGCAAATTCTGTTACTTCAAAGAAAACGGAATTACTGAAATTGATTACAAGGACGTAAGACTCCTTAAACGGTTTGTAACCGACCAGGGTAAAATCATGCCCCGCCGGGTCACCGGTACCAGCGCGAAGATGCACCGCAAGTTGATCCGCGCCATTAAACGGGCCCGGAGTATTGCCCTCCTGCCTTACACATATGAGGCGAGTGAGTAGGGTTAAAGGTAAAATAACAAACCCTGAAATCGCAGAAATCCAAGGACATAGAGGTCAATTATGGATGTAATTTTGCTCCAGAATGTTGAAAATCTCGGCGAAGCCGGCGATATCGTAAAAGTCAAACCCGGTTACGCCCGTAATTATCTGGTGCCGCGTGGTTTTGCCCTGCGGGCGTCGACACGCAACCTGGCGGTGGCGGAAGAACGTAAAAAGATCAGCGAAGCGCGGGAGCGTCGCGAACGCAAAGCCCAGGAAGCCACGGTAAACAAATTAACCGGCATCGAGCTCACCATCGAAGTTCAGGTGGGCGAAGAAGAACGCATGTTCGGCTCAGTCACTTCACAGGATATTCACACCGCCCTTGAGAATAAGGGCATTTCGGTGGATCGACATGATATTCTACTGGATGAACCGATCAAGGCGCTGGGCATCTACAATGTTCCGGTCAAGATCAGTGCCGATCTTAAGCCGGAATTGAAAGTATACGTCATCAAGGCGTAACGCCGCCCTGTTTTATATTTTGACCCCCGGCGATGCGCTGACCGTCGCCGGGGGTTATTTATTACCGGAGATTTCAGTCAACAAGCGCCGATAGGTGTCACTGTAGGCCTGAGCGCCATAGCGCTGGTGCGCCGACGCGCGGATCAGCTCCGGTCGGAACCTGGTATATTCGGCGATCATTTTATCCATTCCCGCCGCCAGAGCGGCTATATTATCACAATCCACCAGCAGGCCGGTTTCGGGCAGGACGATCGCTTCTGGTCCGCCGCAGCGGGTAGCGATTACCGGGAGGCCGCAGGCCTGCGCTTCGATCAGGGCGACACCGAAAGTCTCGACCGTGCTGGGCAGAACCAGCGCCTGACTGCGCTGTAACAAAGTCCGTATTTCAGCCGGTTGTTGATAACCAACAAATTCAACCCGTTCAGCTAATCCCAGTCGTCGCGACATATCCTGCAACCGCACCTGCTCCGGGCCGCTGCCGGCGACAATCAGCCGGGTAGTCACCGTTGAATTTTCCAGCAGCGCCAAGGCCTGCAGCAGCAGGTCGATCCGTTTTTCCGGCCGTAACAGTGCGATGGCAATAAAAGTGAAACTGTTTTCCGGTATTCGTTTCACCGGACCGGGCCGGAAGAATTCCGTATCGACGGGATTTGGAATAACCGTTATTCGCTCCGCCAGATCGGGAAATAGCCGGGTGATACCATCCTTGAGCGCCGGACTGGTGGCGATAATCCGGGTGGTCTGCCGGTATGTTTCCCGGATCATCCTTTGTTGAAACGGGGTAAAACCGTCCGGCAGCAGGAATTCTTTTAAGTGTTCGCTGACTACAAAAGGAATGTGCGCCGCTGCCAGCGTTCCGGCCAGGCCGGCCCCGGCCCACAGCGATGAATTGATCAGGACCACCTCCGGCCGGCCCTGGGAACGGACTGCGCGTTCCCAAAGCCGCAGTACCTGACGTCGGTAGAACCGGAAAAAATTACGTGGCTGGCAGGGGAACGGATTTAGTGTTTCGCTGGAAATAGTAGGAACCGAAAACTGGGGAGCGGTCGTCCCGCGTGCAATTTTTACCCGGTAGAAGCGGAACAGGTCCCTGGTACTGTGGGTAACGGCGGCAACGACAGTGACGCGCTGTCCGTCGGCCTGAAGGATTTCCGCCCGGTCACGGAAGAAACTGCCGCTTTCGGGGTGCAGCCGGGAGGGATACCAGGATGGAACAATAAACAGATTCATTGATTATTGGGAACGGTCGCTAGCAGATTTCATTCCGTGTTCTGATCATTCGGTGATAAATTAATCATTCATAACAGGAACCAACAAAATATTTGTAATTGATTATTGTTCCGAGCTGGATCGAATGTCACTAGAAATTAACAGAGCAGGATCACAGAAATAATAATGAGCCGCGAACCAGTAAATTTCAACTACGGCGAACAGCAGTTGACTCCGCGTATTGCCCTGGATATTGCTCGCGGAAAGTGCGTCGGGCAAATTACTGCCGCTACCAGGGAAAAAATCGAGCGAAGTTGCCGGATCGTCGACAAAATCGTTGCCGGTACTCAGGCCGTCTATGGGATCAATACCGGATTCGGACCACTCTGTACCACCCCAATTTCCGCTGCCGACACGGAGCGGTTACAAGCCAATATCCTGCGCAGCCACAGTGCCGGTGTCGGCGATCCGGTACCGGTTGAAATCGCCCGCCTGATGCTAATTCTGAAAATACAGGCTTTGGCCAAGGGCCATTCCGGTATCCGTCCGGCCACGCTGGAGCGCATCATCTGGATGGTTGACAATAATATTACACCGGTAGTCCCGTCTCAGGGATCGGTAGGCGCTTCCGGGGATCTGGCGCCGTTGGCTCATCTGTTCCTGCCGTTGATCGGTCTGGGTGAAATTCATGCTGGCGCCCGGATTAGACCGGGTGGTGAAGCGCTGACGGTGGCCGGACTGGCTCCCCTGCGGCTGGGCGCCAAGGAAGGTCTGGCTCTGATCAACGGCACCCAGTTCATTACCGCTCATGCCGTGTTGGCTCTGGAACGGTTTCAGAACTGCCTGGATAATGCCGATATTATCGGCGCCATGACGCTGGAGGCATTACTCGGCTCGGTCCGGCCGTTTGCGGATGAACTGCATTCGCTACGTGCTTTCGACGGTTCCCGGCATGTGGCTTATTGCCTGCGTCGCTTGCTGCAGGGATCGGCGATGACCGCTTCCCACGCCGATTGCCAGCGGGTGCAGGACCCGTACTCACTGCGCTGCATGCCCCAGGTGCACGGAGCCTCCCGCACTGCCTGGCGCCATCTGCTGGACACGGTCTTGGTCGAGCTGGATTCCGTCACCGACAACCCGGTGATCCTGGCCGATGGAACAACGATCAGCGGCGGCAATTTTCACGGTCAGCCGCTGGCCCTGCCGCTGGACTACGCCGTGCTGGCTGCCAGTGAACTGGGCAATATTTCAGATCGACGTACCTACCTGCTGCTGGATGGGGAATTTTCTGGGTTGCCCAAATTGCTGATGCGGGACATCGGCATCAATTCCGGATTCATGATTCCCCAGTACACCTCGGCCGCCCTGGTCAGCGAAAATAAAAACCTCTGTTTTCCCGCCAGCGCCGATAGCATTCCCACCTCACTGGGACAAGAGGACCATGTGAGCATGGGCTCGATCAGCGGACGGAAACTGCTGCAGGTTATTGATAATCTGGAAAACATTCTGGCCGTGGAGCTGGTTTCGGCCGCCCAGGCCTTCGATTTCCGTGAACCGCTGCAATCCAGTCCGATTCTGGAAGCCTGCCATGATTGTATCCGCGCGGAAATCGACCACGCCCGGGAGGATCGGGTATTTGCCGCCGACCTGGCCGCCGCCCGGGAAATAATCCGGAGCGGGCGCTTGGCTGACTGCGCGCGACAGGCGGCGGCCGCCGCCGGAATTGATCTAAGCGGACCACTGGGTGCACGGTTTGAGCTTTAGTCAGATTAATGATCCGATCGCGGCGGTGATAGTGTGAAAATAGCGAACGTCTGTCACTTGACGATATATTCCGCAATGCCGAATCGACGCACCTTGCAGGAAGCACTGGCGCTGAGCGACTGCTGCGAAAACCAGACCATCATCATGCCCGGAGATGGTCTTCCGGACGTACCGGCTGGGATAAAAATCGTGACTTATCGCCAGCATTGGCGGCTGGCACGGATCATCAAGTGTTATTACCTGGCGTTCAAGTCGCGCGCCCGGATTTATCATCTGCACGATCCGGAATTATTGATTTTGGGCTGGTGTATCCGGTTGTTCACCAATGCCGCCATTATTTATGATGCTCACCGACCGACATTTCATTATTTTCTCTGGAAATTCAACACCGATTCCCTGCTGGCCAGATTTAAAGCGGGTGTCCTTAAAATCATCGAAATTATAGGAGTAATTTTTATCGATGGGCTGATCGTGGCGGCGCCGCGATCACTGGCCGGAATCGGGCGTTTCTGCCGGCGTAAAGTCTGGATCGGTGATTATCCTGGTGAAATTACAGTTTCCAGTGACGCCCTGCCGGATTCATTGCCGATCATTATTTATGGTGGTGAATTGAGCCATCCTGCCGATGTCAATTGCATTCTGCAGGCTTTTTTTCAGGTCCGGCTGGAATTGCCACAGGCGGTACTGGTGTTAACCGGACATTTTTCAAAGGATTTCCTGCCGATTCTGCGGGTGACCATTCAGGACATGCTGCTGGAAGAAGCTGTGATTCTGGCCGGTCCGGCCGGCTGGAGTGCGTATGCCGATACGGCGGTAATTGGATTGGCCACGCCGAATGAAAATGAATATTTCCAGCGCGGGCGGCAGCCGGAAATACTGGAATTTCTGGCGCGCGGTATACCAGTGATTTGCGGACGATCGCCATTCACCGAGGAGTTGGTCGCCGAGGGTGAAACCGGGATTGTGTTACCCGATCTCGTTCCCCTGCGGGTCAGTGAAACGATTCTGAGCCTGTACCGGCAACCGGCACTGCGGGCGGAAATGGGGTGCAACGGGCGGCGTCTGATTACGGCAAAATACGGCCGCGATGAACTGAAAGAAAAAATCTGTAAATTTTACCATAGTTTGTTTCCGGCATGAAAATACTGTACATCGCCCCTGAAAATACCGTCGGCACCCTCAGTCTGTGGCAAAAGGCCCACCGGGCCCGGGGCAACGAATGCCTGTTTATTACGCTGTACCGGACTAAACACGACTACGATCCCGGTATCTGCCTGGACTTGCCGCTGGTGGCGGCAAATTCCCGCTATATGCGCTGGCGACACCGTTATTACCAACGTTACCGGGGTGAACTGGGGGACTATTCCGAGCGCCCCGGTTATCCGCCGGAGTGGTGGCCCAACAGCTGGCTTGAGGACCGGTATTTCCAATTCCGTGACTGGCTCTGGCATTTCAAGGTCGAGCCGGCAATCCGGAAATACGGGTTGTTGGATTTTGATATTATTCATTTCGAGTGGGGACTCGAATTTTATCGCGACGGTCGTTTTGCGCGAAAACTGGCCGCTCGCGGAAAACCGATCGTCTGTGCTTACCACGGCCAGGATTTACGGACCCGGGGTGTGCTGCCGGTTATCGACCGGTTGAGCGGATTGAATGTCACCAGCGAATTGGATTTAATGAATAAACACCCCAAACTGCGCTACTTGTTTTTGCCTTTTGACACCGGTCAATTCGCGCCGGTTCCGGCCGTGAACGATCCGATCCGCATCTGTCACAGTCCGACCGACCGTTATTACAAAGGCAGCGAGACGATAATTCCCATTTGTGAACAGTTAAACCGGGAGGAAGGGATTGAATTCATTCTGCTGGAAAACCGGCCGCATGCGGAAGTTCGTTCGATCAAACAGACCTGTGACATCCTGATCGATCAGGTGCATAATCGCGGCGGCTGGGGCTACGGCATGAATTCGGTGGAGGCTTTGAGCATGGGATTGTGCTGCGCGACCGAACTGGTACCGCCGTATGTAGCTTTTATTCCGGACCATCCATTCGTCAATACCACCGGAACGACGTTGTACGATGATCTGCGAAATCTTGTCCGGGATAAACAAAAGATACTGGAATATAAACGCCGGGCCCGCGCCTGGGTGGTGCAATACCATGATCTGCACCAGACCGCGGAGGTGCTGTACCGCTACTATCGGGAGGCCGGATGGATTTAAATCAGTTTCCGGAAGTTGCGGTAATAATTCCCTGCCGTAATGTGGCCGGAGTCGTCTCAAGATGCCTCGGCGGGGTGCTGGCTCAGGATTATCCGCCGGAAAAAATCCGGATAATTGCCATTGACGACGGCTCAACCGATTCGACCGCGACGATTATCGCCGGTTTCGGCGACCGGATTAAATTACTGCGGCATGAATCCAACCGGGGCTTGGCGGCGGCGCGCAACAGCGGTATAAAAGCGACGGACGCCGAGTTCCTGGCATTTCTGGACAGCGATATGGTCGTCCGGCCGGACTGGCTCAAGGTGTTGCTGCCCGAGTTTGCCGATTCGACCGTGATCGGGGTGATCGGCGACAGTCAACTGCCTTCCGAATCTACGACCAATCGTCTGGATCGGTATTTTTACAGTAACTGGCGCGGCGCCCGCAAGACCGACGCAGACAGACCGATTGATTTCCGGTATTTCCTTTTTCATAACACAATTGTCCGCAGAACGGCGCTCGTCCAAGCCGGCCTGTTCGATGAAACAATAACCACCTACGGCGGCGAGGATACCGATCTGGCCATCCGATTGTATCGGATTTATCCGAGGGGATTGCATTATTCAAGCACAGCGGTTGCCGAACATTACCATCAACGCTCGGTTGCCGAATTTTGTCGGGCCATGGAAAACTACGGCCACGATAATCTGCCACGGCTGCTGGAACGATACCCCGAATTCAAGAACGAGCTGGCCGGTGGCTGGATCGATTCGATCAAGGGCTATCTGGCATTCAATTGTGTAGTACGATTACTTGTCCGGTCGATCACAGCGGTTATGCCGCTGCCGGTTTTTATCCGTTATCTGGTGGTTGAGAGTGTAATTCGCGGCGCACGGCAGGCGTCGCGGCCCTGACCGGCACAATTCGCGGGGTAAATATCTAAAAGAGTCCAACGGAATTGTAAATTTCAGCTGCCGGCTGTAACTTACCCCAATTGTATTTTGAATTAGGGTCGGGTGTGTCATATGTGTCAGGTGATTCTTTTAATATTGGTTTGGCTGTCAAGCTGCGCCGGCATCTTGCGGGCCGCCTTCGAGTTCAGCGGCGGTTCGCCGCTGTTGTTTAACAGCAGTTCCGCCCGGATTATCGCAATCGATCCGGCTGATTATGAAGAACGCGATTCGAATAGCCCCAATATTATGCTGCTGGTTACCCGCGCCGTTCCTTTCGCCGTTCCGGAACTCGAATACCAATCGTTGTTTATCAGCCTGCCGGTCGGACGCTGGTCATTCGCGCTCAGCGGACAAACACTGGGGGCGGGGCAACTGTATCAGGAAAGACTCGGGAATATCGAGGCTGTCTATCGTTATAGCCAGCGCTGCCGCCTGGGAATTGGTCTGGTCGGTTACCAGGTCGGCATAAGGAATTACGGAACACTGTCGGCCTGGGCCGGTCAATTAAGCTGGGCGATTTTGCTGGAAGAAAATATATCCTGGTTTACAATCCTTGAAAATATTTATTGTGGTGGGATGTCCCGCCTGGCTGATGATTTACCCCGGGTAATTCAGACCGGGGTGCGAATCGGAAGCGGCTCACTTTATCGCGGCGTTATCCGCTGGGAACAGGATCTGCAATATCCGGGAAGATTATATTTTGATCTGGTGGCCCGACCGTTGCACTGGTTGGGGCTTGTCGTAGGCTACTATTCGGACCCGGCCCAAATATTAACCGGGATTGGTTTTACAGTCAAGGGAATCAGTGTTGAATATCATACCATCACCCATCCGCAACTGGGCTTGTCACGGGTTTTTAGTCTTGGTTTTGGCAGCGCCCGGCGCTGAGACCCTGACCGCCCAGACAATCGATCGGCTCTTGCAGGAACTGCATCCCGACGCGGAGCAGCCACTGCCGGAAGAAGATATTATCATTATTGATGAGTTGCTACGCCAGAATCGTGGTTTGACGGCAGTGGCAATCGCCGCAATCGAGAAATTATCGATCGTCGATGAACAAGAAATCAGGAAGATCAGGCGCTTGGCAGGGAGCACCAATCCACGGGCCGATTTAGTGACAGCCGACCTGTCGCCGGCGATCGCTGAATTGATTGCCGTCCTGCTGGAAAATGAACCATTTTCCAGCACTGATTTGCTGCTGCGGCAATTAGTCGTCTTCAGCAGCGATGTTCGGTATCTGTGGCGCGCCAAGGTCGATTTTGGTGAGAATAGCCAAGGCGGGCTGTTACTGGAACGCGATCCGGGAGAATTGGCTATCGCCGATTTTGCCGGTGGATACTGGCAAGGGAAAGCCGGTGACTTGGACTGGATCATCGGCGACCATCAAATTATTGCCGGGTACGGACTCAATCTTTGGCGCTCAAACCCGGGATACAAGGGATTTGATACGGGTAAAAGTGCCGGACGTCCGGGACCCGGTTTGCAGTCCTATCGTTCGACACACGAAGCCTGGGCACTGCGCGGACTGGCCTTGCAGTGGCGCGGTGCCGGTCAGAAAATAGTTGTATCGGCGAGCCGGAACCGGCGACACGGTACGCTGCCGTTTCCCGGTTACCCTGATATCGACCTGGTTGGGTTACATCGCTCAGCTGCGGGTGTGTATCCGCCGGCCGGACTAATGGAAAACGCTGTTTGCGGCGTTTGGGAAATCGGCCGTGAAAAATATACCGGGGGTGTAACGCTGGCACATTCGCGCTGGTCGGATCGCGGCGGCTCCAGCACCGATTTTGGTTCTGGTTCCGTCTTTGGTTCAAAGTCCTTCGGATCGTTGAACATGTTTGGTGAAATTGCTCACGGCTTTAATGCCAGTCGGGGGCAGCTCGGTGGTGTTTCCGTCCGGTTGCGGTCGGCCCTGCACTATTTGTTGCTGATCCGGAAATATGACGGCGGTTATACCGCCCTGCGGGCAAATCCGTTGACGGAATGGTCCGGTGATCTGAAAAATGAATCCGGTCTATTTCAGTCCCTCAATCTGCACTGGGGGCGAAATCAATTAACCTGTGTCGGAGATATTTACCGTGAATCGGCACCGGCGGCAAAGATGTTATCGGTCGTATCGGGCAGCGAGACCGCCCTACGCTGGGAATGGCAATCCCGGCGGCAAAAACTGCGCTTTCAATGGAAACGTGAAAAACGTTCGCTCGAAAACACCATTAATTACGCAAATTCCGGGCTGGCTAATGAAGAATTACGCCAAACAGTGAAAATTGCGCTGAATCGCGATTTCAGCCGCCACTGGAAAATACGACTACAGGCGAATCTGGTCGATTTTCAGTCCGGCGGAAACTATTCCCATGGTTGGGGAGTTGATAGTCGCATCAGTTGGCAGACTGCTGCCTGGTCGGCCGAGCTGGACCAGGTGCTGGTAAAAACAGATGATTATGACAGCCGGATTTATTTCTGGGATTTGAATCTGCCGGGCGAAATGCGCAGCCGCGTCTACGCTGCCTCCGGGTATTATCCGGGCCTTCGGCTGGGTTATCAAACCAAAAATAACTACCGGATTTTCGCCAGGCTTCGATGTCTATCCCCGGAAAACAGAGCACTGTCCCGAGACGGTTTCGAAGGCGGATTGTTGATCGAGGCAAATCTGTGACGCCGACTCGTGTTGCATGGTACGTCTGCCTGAAATAACTTCGCCGGATAATATTCTCTAAATATGGTCAAAGCCCGTAATCTACTCCTGATAATCTTCCTGGTTTGTCAAACGCTGCTGTCGGCGGCGCCGATCCGTGTTTTATTTCGCGCCGACCTGCACCAGGATAAATTAAAAACGCTGGAACGCGGTCCCGGCACTTATTTTTCTTCCATCGATCTGGCGCGGATTCTGTCGTGCCGGTACTATGTCAATCCCGAGCGGCAGAAAATCGTTTTGTATCTTAACAATCACCGGGTGAAAATTTCGGCCCAGTCCAGCTTCATTATGGTCGATGAGCAGGTCTACCAACTGCCGACCTATACTCAGGCCGTAGGCGAAGATGTCTACATTCCGGCGGAAACATTTTTTTCTATCCTCGGAAAAACGGTGATTCCCGGACTGCTTTATAATTCCAGCCGGCAGTTGCTGGACGTGGATATGATTAATTTTAACATCACCGGTGTCACCTTTGAAGAAAAGACCAACGGCACGATAATCCGGTTGCAGACCCGAGCGGTGTTTCCCGAGGGCAATCTAAGCTCATTTGTCCATGAAAACGGCTGGTTCTATATCACAGTGGCCAACGGCCTGGCCGATTCGTCGACGTTGGTGCGTTCGGAGCTCGGCAGTTCGATCCGGAGGATTCTGGTGGACCAACTGGACGAGTCGGCCCAGGTGGCGTTCCAACTGCGGCCGAAGATCGAGGCCCACGAAGTGTACCAGACGCAGGAGCCGTCGGAAATCGTGATCACCCTGCGCACACCGGTAATGGACAGTATGGCCCGTCTGAAAGACCTGCGCGACCGCTGGTATATGGATACGGTGGTTCTGGATGCCGGACACGGCGGCAAGGACGGCGGAACGATTGGCCGGTACGGAACCAAGGAGAAAGATATCAATCTGGATATCGTCAAACGGGTCGGCTTATTGCTGGAGAAAAATACTACTATTAAAGTTGTTTATACACGCGATGAGGACGTATTCATCCCATTGCTCGAACGGCCAAAAATCGCCAACGCCAACAACGGTAAACTGTTTGTCAGCGTTCACGCCAATGGTGCCGAGAATCGAAAGGTCCGCGGATTTGAGACCTACTTCCTGTCACAGGGAAAGACTGACGACGCAATTGAAGTGGCTGCCCGGGAAAACGAGGTGATCAAGTTAGAGGAACAGGAAAACAATTTTTCAGTTTTGAGCAACGAGGCTCTGATCATGGCAACGATGGCCCAAAGTGCCTTCATCAAGGAAAGCGAAGGACTGGCAGCGGCGATTCAGAATCAACTGGCGAAAAAAATCAGTTCACAGAATCGCGGTGTCAAACAGGCGGAATTTTATGTGATGGTCGGCGCCAGCATGCCCAACGTTTTAATCGAGACCGGTTTTTTATCCAATGCCGAAGAAGAAAAATTACTGAAGAAACCGTCCTACCGGCAGAAGATCGCCGAAGCAGTTTACCAGGCGATCGTAGAATTCAAGAATACCCGAGACACGATTTTGGCCGAGGGTAATTAATCCCTTCCGGGTAATATATTTTCGGCTGAGAATTAATTCTGTAACTGCCAATATCCGTTAAAATGACTGCTAACGCCACCGATATTCAAGCACTGTTGCACTGGCTGTACGACCTGCAGCGCCTGGGCATCAAGGTCGGACTGACGCACACCCGGGACCTGGCGGCGGCCTGTGGAAATCCGCAACTGGAATACCCGCTAATTCATATTGCCGGTACCAACGGCAAGGGTTCGACCGCCGCCACGATCGCCGCGATCCTGCGGACGGCCGGTCACCGGGTCGGTCTGTATACATCGCCGCACCTGATCCGTTTTAATGAACGCATCCGCGTTGACGGAACGCCGATCGCCGATGCCGACATTGTGGATTTTATCACCAGTTTCCGCCTTGACATTGACCGTATTCAGTCGACTTTTTTCGAGGCCACCACCGCCCTGGCCTTCTGGTACTTCGCCCGGTGCCAGGTTACCGTTGCGGTGATTGAGACCGGTCTGGGCGGGCGCTTGGATTCCACAAATATTGTTCAGCCGGCAGTGACCGTAATTACGCCGGTGGATATTGATCACACTGAGTACCTGGGCCGTCATATCGTCGAAATCGCCCGGGAAAAAGGGGGAATCATCAAGGACGGTGTTCCACTGGTTCTGGCGCCCCAGACAGCGGAAGTCGCAATCGTGCTGAAGGAAATTGCCGGCCAGCGTAATGCTGCCATAATTCCGGTGCGGCTCCCGCAGCAGGAACCAAAGGTTGATCTGGCGGGTGGTACGACATTCCGCTGGCGGGCGCGGGAATTTACCACGCCGTTGCTCGGGCAGCACCAGATGTCGAACGCCGTGACCGCCTTGGAAGCGGTGCGAGCCTTTGACCGGCAGATCCCTGACGAAATCATTCACAAAGGCTTGAAAACCGTAAAATGGCCGGGACGGATGCAACTGCTTTCACGGAAACCGGTAATTTTTTACGATGTCGCTCATAATGCCCACGGCATCCGGTCGGCGCTGGCCGGGGTGCGGCAGTTTTCCACCGGGGAACCGATCGGGCTGCTGGCATTGAAAGCCGATAAGGATATCGGTTCGATTGCGGCGGTGCTGCGGGGCGCGTTCAAATATCTGGTGGTCACTTCCTCTCCGGACCATGGTTTGATGACGGCGGAACGGTTAGCCGCCAGCCTGACCGAACAGGGTGTCTGCCCGGATGAAATTCTGCCGATCGAAGCTGCATTCGACCGGATTTTGGAACTGACCGGCGGTGGAAGGACCGGTCTGATTTTCGGCAGCCATTATATCGCTGACAAAATCTATTTAAAATTTGGATTTTTGTTTGAGGATGGGTTAATTTAACGTACGTTAAGTTCTCAGATTTTATACTCCGGAAAAGGTTTTTTCTGTAGATATACTACTCAAAGATACACAAAAAAGGAATCCTCATGGATGTTAATGAACTTCAGGCCCTGAAAATCAAGGACCTGACCAAGCTGGCGCAGGATTTGGGGGTGCAAGGATATTCCGGCCGACGCAAACAGGAGCTGATCGTCAAAATCCTGGAACTTCAGGAAGAAAAAGACGAATCGATCAAAGCTCGTGGTGTCCTTGAGGTCCTTCCGGACGGCTACGGATTTTTACGCAGCCCCGGGTTCAATTATCTGCCGGGTCCCGATGATATTTATGTCAGTCCATCGCAAATAAAACGTTTCGGCCTGCGTACCGGCCACCTGGTCAGCGGCGAAATCCGGCCGCCCAAGGAAAAAGAACGTTTTTATGCCTTGTTGAAAGTCGATAATGTCAACGGTTTTTTACCGGAACAGATCAAACAGGCTATTTTATTTGATAATTTTACGCCCTACCACCCGGAGGTGCGCTTCAACCTGGAGTTCGATCCCAAGGATCTTTCCACCCGGACTCTGGATCTGTTCGCGCCGATCGGCCGTGGGCAGCGGGCCCTGATCGTGGCCCAGCCGAAGACCGGTAAAACCGTGCTTCTGCAAAAAATTGCCAATGCGATTCGCAAGAATCATCCCGAAGTGGAAATGATCGTTCTGCTGATTGACGAGCGCCCGGAAGAGGTGACCGACATGCGGCGGAATGTTGATGCCGAGGTGGTCAGTTAAACTTTCGATGAACCGCCGGAGCGTCATGTCAGTGTCGCCGAAATGGCAATGCAAAAGGCCAAACGGATGGTGGAATTCGGCAAGGATGTGGTTATCCTGCTGGACAGCATCACCCGGCTGGCGAGGGCTCATAACGCCGTTATCCCGCATAGCGGCAAAATCATGTCCGGCGGTATCGATTCCAACGCCCTGAAGAAACCCAAACAGTTCTTCGGTGCGGCCCGGAATTGCGAGGAGGGTGGCAGTCTGACAATCGTCGCCACCGCCCTGATCGACACCGGCAGCCGGATGGACGATGTCATCTTTGAAGAGTTCAAAGGAACCGGTAACATGGAGCTGGTTCTGGACCGACGGCTGAGTGATCGGCGGATTTTTCCGTCCTTCGACCTGATCCGCTCGGGAACTCGCAAAGAAGAGCTACTTTTGACAAAAAAGGAGTTGGCTCGTTTGTGGATTTTGCGCAAATTACTTAATGAGATGACGGTTATCGAGGCGATGGAATTCCTTCTGGAAAGGCTGAAACGGACCAAAACCAACGAGGAATTTCTCAATACGATGAGCCAGTAGAAGGTAATTAATTTGTTTGATTAATTAATTATAGCGAGGTGTAGCAATGGAATCTTCATACACTGCTGTTAAGACTGTTACTTTAAAGATCATAACCGATAAACCGGTTAAAAAGACGCCGTATCAGGTAAAAGGCGTCTTCATGCGCCAGTTTCCGGACGAGGAAATCATTCCGCTTCTGGACGGTCGCTACCGCGACCAATTTCTCTATCCCCGGGTGCAGGTGAAAATACTCAACGAACAGATTTACATCGTCGGCATCAACGAAGGCGTGGAACCAATCCTGTCGTTGGTCGATAAATTCGATTTCCTGGATTTTGGCAACATCACCTTCCAGGTGCTGGATACCGATGTCGACGAACGCGACGATCTATTCCGTCCCCTGACGCGCATGATCAGGTACCGCTTTATCACGCCCTGGGTGGCGCTGAACCAGACCACCGGCATTCGTTACCGTTACCTGAACAGCATGGAAAAACTCAATTACCTGAGCCGGCTGTTGAGCCAGAATATTGTTTTTCTGGCGCGCGAGATGGGTATGGAACTGGAAGAGAAGATTTTCACCCGGTTGAGCCTGACATCGCTTTTCCCCAAGACGGTCGACGAGACTTACTGGGGTGCCTTCAACGGTGAATTCCGGACTAATTTCATTCTGCCCAATTATCTCGGTGTCGGCAACGGTATTACCCGCGGATACGGCGCGATTTACGGCCTTTACAATCCGGCCATGTTCTCCTTTGACGAAGATTCGATCAAGGGCGAAATCGGCGATAAAGAACCGCCGGACGACTTCGACGAAAAAATGTTGCCCGAGAACGAAGGCATCGGCATGGATGATGTTCCCCGGCCTCACGAGCATCGACGTACCAGCGCCCCCCACCGGCCGCCCCGGCGACCGGGTCTCAAGCGCAAGGTGTTTTCCGAGGAATTCGAAATCGAGGAACAGGGTCCGCCACCGCCTCAGCCACCGTCGCCACCACCCCCACCACCGCGCCGTCAACTCCGGCGCAAACCGGTCGAGGAAACACCGGACGACGATTCACGCTTCAATACCGAGGAATATCATAAAAAACGTCACGAATGGTAAACAACACTAAACCACCGCTCCGACTGGCTGACCGCATCCAGCGGATTCAGCCGTCGTTCACGCTGGAAATGGCGGCCCGCGCCAATGAGTTGCGGGCCCAGGGCGTCGACGTAATCAATTTCAGCGTCGGCGAACCGGATTTCAATACACCGGTTCATATTCGCGAGGCTGCCAAACAAGCCATGGATGCCGGCTATACCAAATATACGGCCGGCGCCGGCATGCCGGAATTACGCAAAGCGATTTGCCGGAAGCTGGAGCGGGAAAACGGGCTGCAATGCACTCCCGAGATGGTGGTCGTGTCCAACGGCGAAAAACACAGTCTGTTCAACGCCTGTCAGGCCCTGTTTGAAAAGGGCGATCAGGTGATCGTGTTTACGCCTTACTGGGTCTCGTTTCCGGAGTTTGTGCGGCTGGCCGATGCCGAACCGGTGTTTGTCGCCACTCTGCCGGACCAGCACTCGGAGCCCGACTTCGCCGAGTTGGAGGCCAAGATCACCGATCGCGTCCGTGGCGTGATCATCAATTCACCCTCCAACCCCACCGGCGGCGTCTGGTCCACGGTGGCCACCGTGCGCCTGCTGGAAATTGCCGCCCGGCACAACTGGACGGTGATTGCCGACGAGTGTTATGAGCGACTGGTTTACGGTGAAACATTCACCTCGGCCGAGAAGTTAAATACGGTCGGCGCCCGGATCGTGACCTGCCTGAGCATGTCTAAAACTTACGCTATGACCGGCTGGCGGATCGGCTATGCCGTAGCGGAACCGTTGCTTGCCAAGGCCATGGCCAAACATCAGGGTCAGGCGACGTCCTGCCCCAACTCGATCGGACAGATGGCCGCCATCGCCGCCCTGGATGGCGACCAGGCACCGGTGGAGGAAATGCGGCGGACGTTCCAGGAGCGCCGCGATCTGATGGTACAATTATTGAATGAAATCCCCGGCCTTAACTGCGCCCTGCCCGGCGGTGCGTTCTATGCTTTTCCGGATGTGACGGCCTACCTGGGTAAAAGCGTCGACGGTCGGGTGCTCAAAACCGCCACCGATCTGGGTAATTACATCCTGGATCAGGCACAGGTGGTGACCGTTCCCGGCGATGGTTTCGGCGCACCGGGATATATCCGGTTCTCCTTCGCCACCGGATTTGAAAATATCCGCGAAGGAATCAAACGCGTAGCCCGCGTACTAAAAGAATTAGAATAGGAGTCTGGAATGAAGGAAGGAATTCATCCCGAATATAAATTAGGGAAAATTTCCTGTGCTTGTGGAAATACCTTTCAGGTATACAATACGATCGGCGATCAGAAAATTGAAATCTGTTCTCAGTGTCACCCCTTTTTCACCGGCAAACAGAAGCTGGTTGATACGGCCGGGCGGATCGAAAAATTCAATCGCAAATATCAGCAAAAAGCACAGTAGCCAAATAACATCAAAATGCGGCTTCTCGTTCATCTGAAGGGGGAGCCCTTTTTATATCCATGCGAAATTTATCTCTGTTATTGATGAAGCCGGCGATCCTGGTGGGCGGGCAGGCGGTCATCGAGGGCGTTATGATGCGCGTCCCCGGGGCTTATGCCACGGCGGTGCGCGACCCGGAAGGCAAAGTGCAGATCGATCGCCACGAATTCCAATCCCTATCCGACAGGAAACCGGTCTGGAAAAAGCCGGTCCTGCGAGGCATGGCCGCCCTGTTTGAATCAATGCGGATCGGTTTCGGCACCCTGCAGTGGTCGGCCGACGTCGCTCTGCCCGTGGAAGAACAGGCTAAAAAACCCGGCAAGCTGGCCAATTTATTCTCGATTGTATTTGCCGTCGGTCTGGCATTGCTGTTATTCATGGTCGGGCCGATGTGGATCACCACCAAATTACTGGACATCGAAAAAGAAGCCCTGACTTTCAACCTGGTATCGGGCCTGCTGCGGATCACCTTTTTCATCCTGTACCTGGCGATCATATCGCTGCTTAAGGATGTGCGCCGCCTGTTCCAGTACCACGGCGCCGAGCACCGGGTGGTCTATAATTTTGAATCGGGCCGGAATATCGACATTGAAACCGCCCAGTCGTTTCCGACCCAGCACCCGCGCTGCGGGACCAGCTTTCTGTTTATCGTGATGTTGTCGGCGATCCTGATTTTCGCCCTGATCGATACGATCGTTCTGGCCCTGCTGGGAACTATATCGCTGGGCATCCGCCTGCTGGTGCACCTGCCGTTGATTCCGCTGGTGATGGGCCTGTCTTACGAAGTGATTAAGATCAGCGCCCGCAACGGTCATCGGTTGCTGTTTCGCGCCCTGCGGGCTCCGGGTTTGTGGCTGCAGCGCATCACCACCAAGGAGCCGGATGATGAAATGGTCGAAGTGGCCATTTCCGCCCTGCGCGAAGCATTCGGAGAAAAATACGAGCAGATGGTCGGTAAAACCTATGTCGCCGAGGCGATCGCATGATCGATAGACTACAGAAAATTATCGACCGCCACGACGAACTGGGCCGGCAACTGGCCAATCCGGCTACTCACGCCAACCAGGAAAAAATGCGCGATCTGGCCCGTGAGCACAGTCACCTGGAAGCAGTCGTCAAGAAGGCACGCGAATACCTGGCCATCGACCGGCAGATCGCCGACGACCGGGAAATTCTGGCCGGCTCCGATGAAGAACTGAAATCGATCGCCGCGGAAGAACTGCGGGAGTTAGAAGAACGGAACCTGGCGCTGGAAGAGGAACTGAAAGTGCTGATGCTGCCCAAGGATCCCAACGACGACAAGAACACGATTATCGAGATCCGGGCCGGCACCGGCGGCGAAGAGGCGGCGTTGTTTGCGGCGGACCTGTTCCGGATGTACTCCCGATTTGCCGAGCGCTCCGGCTGGAAGCAGGATGTACTGGGTGCCAATGACACCGGCATCGGCGGCCTCAAGGAAGTCATTTTTTTACTGGAAGGGAAAGGCGTCTACGGCTGGATGAAATATGAGAGCGGCGTTCACCGGGTCCAGCGCGTTCCCAAAACCGAGACCGGCGGCCGGGTGCACACCTCCGCCGCCACCGTAGCTGTCTTGCCGGAAGCGGAAGAAGCGGAAATCGATGTCGACGAACAGGATCTGAAAATCGATACTTACCGCGCCTCCGGGGCCGGCGGCCAGCACGTCAACAAAACCGAGTCGGCGATCCGGATAACCCATCTTCCCACCGGCCTGGTGGTGACCTGTCAGGATGAGAAATCCCAGCACAAAAACCGGGCGGCGGCCCTGAAAGTTCTGCGCTCGCGCCTGCTGGCCCAGGAACAGGATAAACTGGCCAAAGAACGCTCGGTGGTCCGCAAATCGATGGTCTCCACCGGCGACCGTTCGGCCAAAATCCGCACCTACAACTTTCCCCAGGGCCGAATTACCGATCACCGGATCAATTTCACGGTCTACCGCCTGGAAGAATACCTGGACGGCGACCTAAATGAAATGATCGACCAGCTGCGCATCGAAGACCAGAAGAAACTGCTGGCGGCAGGGTAATTCCGGTGACCGCCGGCGGGGACAGTAAAACCTGGCGGGTGATCGATCTGATCAACTGGGGCACCGACTATTTCCGGCGGCCCGGCTTCGAACAGCCACGGCGTGAAATCGAATGGCTGCTGGGCGAGTTTCTGAACTGTAAACGACTCGATCTGTACCTGCGCTTTGAGGAACCATTCACCGCGGAAATGCTGACCCGCTTCCGGGGCTGGGTCAAACGCCGTATAAACCACGAACCACTGCAATACATTTCCGGTAAAACCGAATTTTACGGCCTGCCCTTCGCCGTCAATCCGGCGGTGCTGATTCCCCGGCCCGAAACCGAGCGGCTGGTGGCGCTGGCGCTGGAATTGATTCGCAGTCTGGACCGGCCGCGGATTCTGGATGTGGGTACCGGATCCGGCTGTATCGCCATTGCCCTGACCCATGAATATCCCGTTTCCGAGATAGTGGCGGTGGATATTTCGGAAAGAGCATTGGAACTGGCCCGCAGTAATGCTGCTGCAAATGGTGTGGCAGTGGAATTTGCGGCGCTGGATATCTTGCAAGCGCAGCCGGCCGGTAAATTCGATCTGTTAATCTCGAATCCGCCGTATGTGACGCCGGCCGAGCTGGCGCAACTGCAGCCGGAGGTGGCCAGCCACGAACCCCAGTCGGCCCTGACCGATGGCGCTGACGGACTTGTTTTTTACCGCCGCTTCCGGGATATCGCCGGTGAAATTATTAATCCCGGCGGCTGGCTGGTGCTGGAAGTAGGACGGGGGGATCATCCCCGGCGGGCCGCGGAACTGTTTGCCGGCGCCGCTTTCGGCGAGGTTAAATTAATCAAAGATTTTAACGGTGACGACCGGGTATTGAAAGTACGGATCAATGGATAATTCGCAATCAATCACAATTACAGCCAAAATACTGGGTCATATCTGCCTGCTACGACCGCTCAACCTTGCGATCGGCGCATTTTCGGTTTTGATCGGCGCTGCCATCGCTGGCGAACTAAACCAGACAGCGGCGGTGATCTCCGCCATTCTGGTGGTGGTCAGTTTCAATGCCGGCGCCAATGCGATCAATGATTATTGCGATTTCGAGGTTGATAAAATCAACCGGCCCCGGCGGCCGCTGGTGGCCGGAGTGGTTAACCGGAATGTCGCCAAATGGATTGGAATCGTGCTGTTTGCCGGCGGTGTGCTGCTGGCGCTGCAATTGAATCCCGGCGCCCGTCTGCTGGCCCTGCTGGCGGCCCTGCCGGTAATGCTGTTCTATTCACCGGTGCTGAAGGGGCAGCCGCTGTTGGGCAATTTGGCGGTGGCGTTTATTCTCGGCCTGACCTTTCTATTCGCCGGCGCGGCGGTAGGTAACCCCGGACCGCTGGTAGTGCCGGCGCTGCTGGCCTTCGGCCTGACCCTGGTGCGGGAGCTGGTAAAGGATATCGCCGACATCGAAGGTGACGCCAGGGCGGACTTGAATACATTCCCGCTGCTGGTGGGCCTGGAACCGGCGATTGTAGTGGCGATTAACCTGGCTTTTCTGGTGGCGGCCGGGACGCTGTTGCCGTTTATTCTGGGGCACTATGGGATATATTACCTGCTGATCGCCACGGCCGGCGTTATTGCACCCTTGTTTTACCTGATTTACCTGTTCACCAAAAAACCGGAAGCCGGCACGGCTGTTTTCGGGGCCAGGATGCTCAAATTCGCGACTATTGCCGGGGTGCTGGCGATTTACTTCGGGTAATATTTTGCCACAGAGCCGCGGAGAACGCAGAGGGCACAATGGGATTGTCAGGGTTTAATTATTTAATCGTTTCTTATTAGATACACTCTTTGGAGTAGTACGCAGCCATTAGGCTGATCGGGGAGGGTAAATGGCGGGGTTTGTCAATTTGATTAAAATGAGAATTGATAGTGGTTATACTGCCATTGTAGTTTCAGAGTAAATAATAAATCTAATTAGATGTACCGTCAAACCGTGGGAAAATCCGATAAATACACAATTTTAGCGCTGCTAATATTTTTCATCTGGTTGGTCATATGTGCTATCGGTTGTCGGGAACCAGCGGCTGACCCGTTGGAATGTGGTCCGCACCAAATACTGAGCACTGACGGGCAAGATTGCCAATGTGAATCGGGTTATCATTGGAATGATGATCAGACAGAATGTTTAAGGGACACCACCAGCCATAATTTTGTTTGGGAAATAGATTCTTTTGGTGTCAGTTTAAGTTATTTTAATAATGTCACTATAACTGATGATGGTGAAATATGGGCTGTTGGAAAAATAAGCAATGATAGTACATATTTCGGTGCAATAGTGTGGGACGGTGAAAACTGGAATATAGTTCAATTAGACGGTCCAACTGTATCCACCCCTTCTTTGGAACCGAATGCTATAAAATATTTTAGTGAAAATGATATTTGGTTTGCCGCTGGCAGCATTTTCCATTACGATGGATTAGAGACAAATATAATCTGGCAGAGAGATTTTTATAATTCTGATGAATCAGTAACTGAATTATGGGCCCATAATGAAAATGATATATATTTTGTTGGGGATGAAGGAACTATTGTCTATTGGGATGGCTCGAGTTGCGAGAAGTTGGAAACTCCAAATTATGCAAAATTGATTTCAGTTAGCGGTAGTTCCGATGGAGAATATGTATTTGCTGCCGGATATGATATAATGATTCCAACGAATACTACTGCACTAATGATTCATGAGGGTGTGGTTGAAGAGTTGTATTACGCAGACTATTTGCGACCACAATCATCGAGTGATTTGGGAGCTATATCAAGTGTCAGTGTTTGGGGTGATACTGCATATTTTGTAACTCGACAAGGATTATGGAAATACAATTATTTGACTGAAGAGTCAATCATAGATAATGGAATATATGATTATAGCTATAGAGCTTTAATGGTGCAAAGCCCAAATGATATATATATGGTTGGCGGAGGATTTCAATACGTGCATTATAATGGTGCAGCGTGGGATCATAATAATCAATTATTTGATGAGTATGATTTTTCATCTAATTCTGGGGCATTTTTTAGGGATACTGCTGTTATTGTTGGGTATCTTCTTGATGGAAGCCGTGCAATTATTGCAGTAGGGAGAAGATAATAGGGTTATTAATAATATTAAGGTGTGGCCTTTTTCATTGCCCCGATCAAAGAACACCGTCTATTTTCACCGGTGATGTATGCCGAAATTGCTTTTCCGATCTCCAGTTACCAGACCTTCACCTATGAAATTCCCGCCGAATTGCGGGAACGAGTCCAGGTCGGCGTTCGGGTAAAAGCACCGCTGGGTCGGCGGACGGTGCAGGGCGTCGTGGTTGGTTTGAGCGCCACCGCCGCTTTTGCCGGTAAAATCCGGGCCGTCACGGCGCTGGTGGATGATCTGCCGGTCCTGGATGAAAAACTCTGGACCCTGCTGAAATGGGTCGGCCGCCACTACCTGACGCCCCTGGGACAGGCCGCCCGCACCGCCCTGCCCAAGAGTCTCACCTCCAGTTACCGTCCCCCGACCCGCCAGTTAGTGCGCCACCTATCCCAAGGGGAAGATTTCGCGACCCTGCAAAAGCGGCGGCCGGCCCAGGCCCGGCTGTTGCAGCACCTGTCCGCTGAAAATGGGGCCGTTCCCGTGGCGGGACTGAAAGAGTTGGTCGGCGATCCCACCGGGTTGTGTAAGAAGCTGGCAGCATCCGGACTGGTGGAACTCAGCGAGGAAATCTGCTACCCGGATGCTACCGGTTTTACGTTTGCACCGGTCCACAAGGAAGTGGTTTTTTCCGAAGAGCAGAGCAGAATAATGCAGACCCTTTCCACGGCCCTGGAGGAACGGCGTTTTCACCCGGCCCTGCTTCACGGCGTGACCGGCAGCGGCAAGACCGAAATTTATATTGAGTTGGTCCGGCAGGCCCTGGCCCAGGGGCGCACGGCCATTCTGCTGCTGCCGGAAATCGCCTTGACGCCGCAGATCGCCGGCCGTTTCCGGTCGGTTTTCGGTGAAACGGTGGCTCTCTGGCATTCCAAATTAACGTCGGCCGCCCGGGCCTGGACCTGGCGGCAGCTCTGCGCCGGCCAGTATTCCGTAGTGATCGGCGCCCGCAGCGCCATTTTCACCCCGCTCCGGAATCTGGGCCTGATCGTGGTTGATGAGGAACAGGAACATTCCTACAAACAGGAATCGCCGGAGCCGCGCTACCATGCCCGCGATGTGGCCCTGATGCGCGGTAAACTCCATGATGCGGTAGTGCTACTGGCCAGTGCCACCCCCAGCCTGGAGAGTTATTATAATCAAATCCAGTCTAAACTGGAGTACCTGCACTTGTCGGAGCGTTTTGGCGGCGCCCGCTATCCGCGTGTCCACCTGGTGAACATGAACCAGGAGCAGGAGGAGACCGGCAAGGCGGGACAGGTGCTGTCCGGATTACTGCTGGAAAAGATCGCCGATCGCCTGAGTAAAAAGGAACAGATAATCTTACTTCAGAATCGCCGTGGATATGCTCCGATCCTGCGTTGCAGCGACTGCGGCGAAATTCTGAACTGTCCCCATTGCCAGATTTCCCTGACCTATCACCGCCACGGCGATTTCCTGCAATGCCATTTTTGCGGTTACACCCTGCAGCGGGTACCGGACATCTGCCCCGAATGTCGCGGCGCCAATCTGCGTCTGGCTGGCACCGGTACTCAGAAGGTGGAGGATGTTCTGGCGGAAGCATTTCCCGCCGCCCGGCTGGTGCGTTTGGATCTGGACACGACCCGCAGTGGAACCGTCCTCACCCGGGCGTTGGAAGATTTTGGCCGGGGACGGTACGACATTCTGTTGGGGACGCAGATGATCGCCAAGGGACTGGATTTCGGTAATGCCACCCTGGTGGGCATAATCAATGCCGATACCGGACTGTTTCTGCCCGATTTCCGCGCCGGCGAACGGGTCTTCCAGTTGATTTATCAGGCCGCCGGCCGGGCCGGACGCCACCAAAAGCCGGGCGAAGTGGTGGTCCAGACCTACAATCCGGACGATCCGGTCATCAAACACGCCGCCCGTCTGGACCTGCAGCAATACTACAATATCGCCCTCAGCGAGCGCCGGGAACTTAATTATACGCCATTCAGTTGGATGGTACGGGTGGAATTCAGCGGCAAATTACGAGAGCGGGTCGAAACCTGCGCCCGGGAACAGCGCCAACTGCTGCGCAAGGGTTATGCCGGTTTGGAAATTCTGGGTCCGGCCCCCTGTTACCGGGAAAAACTGCGCAATCTGTACCGGTTTCAACTGGTGCTGAAATCCGTCAAGACCAAAGACCCCAATGGCAGTAAATTACACCGCTATCTGGCGGAAAATTTTCCGGAGTCACGGCAAAATAAACTTCCCGGCGGTGTCCGGATGGCGATCGACGTTGACCCGTTATCCCTGATGTAAAGCACAGTAACCAGAAATTAATGCGAAGAATTATCGGAAAAAACGCCCTGATCCTGACCGGAGTTCTGTTTTTCGGAACGCTGCAGGCCGGTTTCCCCGGATTGACCAGCGGATATCATGTCCGGACTCTGGCGCTGGCCGGCGCCGGCAGTGTCATCACCGGGGTCGCGAGCGACCGTCTGAACCCGGCCGCGCTGGAAACGACCGGGCGGCAGGGCAACCTGGGCTGGCTGCGCTATCCGGCGGGGATTCAAGCCGGTCTGCTGGCGGTCGTTCTGCCCGGCAATGGTCGGACCTGGAGCCTGGCCGTCCGTCAGCTTGACTATGGTGACTTTGACGGCTACGATGAGGACGCCAATTCCACCGGCAGCTATTCGTCCAGCGACACCTGGCTGACTGTTGCCGTGGCCGGCCGGCCGGTAGGATTCCTGCGCTGGGGAATTGCGGCTGGTATTTTTCTCAGCCAACTGGAAGAATACCAGGCGGCGGCCTTGACCGTGACCCCGGGCGTACTGGTCGATCTGGAACGTTTTCGTCTGAAAGTCGGGATCAGCGTGCGGAACCTGGGGACGGTCATTGATAATTATACCGCCGTCGATGATGATTTACCAACTATGGTTGTACTGGGAGTCTCCCGGCGGCTAGCCTACCTGCCCCTGGAATTGACCGGCGACGTATTTTACCGCGGTACCGGCGAGCTCCCGGGACTGGCTGTCGGTGGTGTGTTTACCTTGGCGCCCGGCTGGCAGCTCCGGCTGGGAACTTCCGCCGATAAGGTTGAGCAGGGTCCAGGTGATGATGTCCGGCGGGATTTTCTGGCGGCCAGCGGGCTGGGGTTGTCATTCCAGGGAACCAGATTCAGTTTTGATTGTGGTGGCTATTTTTATGGTCCGGGTGGCTGGGTGACCGGTGCCGGACTGGGGGTGGCGTTTTAGTTGGGTGGAAAATCTGACCTGAAATATTGCACCAGCCTGGTTTTTAGCGCCCTTCTGTTAAGTCTGGAGCTGGTGAAAGCGGGACCGCTGGAAATCCGTTATGAAATGGACCTGCGGTTTTCTCCGGCCGGAGGCGGGCTGACGGCCAGTGTAGCCGGTATCAACCGGATCTGGCTTCGCAATGGCTGGGACCGGCCGTTGGGAGAAATATACCTGATCAATACTGCAAATTTTCCTGCCGGTTCCGACGATCCGGTGCGGCCACAGACAACGCTCGGTGCGATTCGTTGTTCGTCCCTGGGAAAAGTAACCGCTGTCGGTGACGCCGTGACTGCCGTCGGACTGTTCCCGGCGCTGGCGCCGGGGGAATCGGTGGTGATCGATATTCCCTTCGAGACTTGGCTGACCGACCGGCCCAGCCAGCGGCTGCCCACCGTCGGGAGCCGCCAGGACACGATTATTTATAACCTGATTAATTTTTATCCCGGGGTGGCTTTTTTCAATACTGACGGTTGGCAACTTCCGGACAGTCCCGGTCCGGCCCGCCCGGCGGCCAATCTGGCGGAATATGAAGTGACCATCAGTTATCCGCAAGAATTCACCTTGGGATCATCGGCACACTTGCTGCAGACCGTTGAGCTGACCAGCGATCTGGTTCGCAGTAAGCTGCGCTACCCGCAGGCCCTGCATTTTTCCGCCGTGCTGGGAAATCATTTTGAACGTGAATCACTGGATATAGACGGTTTGCAGGTCGAATTACTGTTTACGCCGGGGAATCATAATCGGGCTCGAAAAATTTCCATGGCGTTGCCGGAACTGGTTCAATTTTATCGGGAGCGCTTCGGTCCCTGTCCGCACGACAAGCTGCTGATCACGATGGGCTATTCCCTGGATGCCCATTCCATTACTGCGACCAATTATATTATTTTTCAGGATGGCATTGATAATGAACTACAGTTGCTGCCACGGGAAATAATCCGCCAGTGGTTCGGTCATGCCATTAACGCCGATATCAGTTATGAAACCTGGCTGAACGAATCGTTCACCGAATATGCCGCCTGGCTTTACCGGCAGACCAAAGAACCGGATCCGGAACGCTCATTTTTCGAATCAGCCCGCGCTTTGTCGACGATCTGGAAAGACTTCGACAAACTGTCGGCCGAGGAAATCATGCGCCTGATTTATGATTTGCTGGGTCCCCAGGTCGTACCGCCGGTATACCAGCCGGAGCGCCGCCTGGATTGGGAAAACCAGGCGCAGTTGTACAGTCGCTATATCGTCGGCAATCATGCCTTGCAGATGCTGCAGACGGCGATCGGCGACAGTCTGATGCACAAGATCATGTATGCCTATGCCACCGAGAATGTGTGGCGGACGGTCAATACCGAAACCTTTATCGCCACCATCGATCGATTTACCAATAACCAGATTGGCGACAATTTCCGGCTGGCACTGACCACCAACCTGCGTCCGGATTATAAAATTATCGGCGTCGAAACCACCGGCCGCAAGGACCGCCGCTGGGACAACCGGATTGTGACCGGCTTTGACGGTGAATGGATGCTGCCGGTGGACCTGGAAGTTGTGACCGCCGAGCGCGATACAATTCGCTTCGAGCAGGTCCGTTTTCACAAGTCCAGCAGTATCAACCTAGTCACCGATAGTCCAGTTATCGGCGCGCGGCTTGACCCTGATAAACGGACATTCGATTCCAATCGTTACAATAACCGCTGGCCGCGCTCCTTCCTGCTGCAACCGATTTACGGTCTGCCCAGTTGGGAAGTGTACAAGTTGTACTACCGGCCGGTAATTCGTCGGGACTGGCGCGACAACTGGCGTCTGGGGATGCGGGTATCCGGCGGACTGGGTCTTAACCTGATGCCGATTCTGCCGGCTTTTTACCAGAATTCCTTTGACCTGGAACTGACCCTGTCACCGGCGCTGGACAAGCAGCAGTGGGGTTTTAAATTCGGTTATCGGACACCCCTCGGATCGGTGGAACGGACTTTCTGGGAAGTTCGCTCCAGTTGGGAGTACCCCCGTAACGAGCAGACCCTGTCGCTGAGCCGTTACCTGGGCAAGACCCGCTACTTGGTGGCCAACCGGCGTTCGTCCTACCAGCGCTTGACAGGACTTTTAAAGCGCACTGAATTCAGTGCGGCGGCGCCCGATCGCCAATGGGAGCGGGGTAAAATGCTGGCGCTGCAGGGCGACTATGTCCGCTTCCGTTACGACAGCGAGCAGCGTTCGAACCTGCAGGTGGCGGTCCTGGCCGGGCAGGCCATCCGCAAAAACGGCGGCGTATTTTACCGGGTTTCCGCTATCGGTGATGTGGAACAGCATCTGGGTGGTATTATTATCGCTCGGGCGCACCTTGAAAATGGCCTGGTTTGGGACGACCGTCCCAGCGATTACCTGCGCTACCGCCTGGAACACCAGTTGCGGGCTTGGCGACCGCGCGAGGAATTCGTGCCGCTGTTTCGTGGCTTCACGCCGGTGGCCGATCGCCGCTGGGACTCGGTTCTGGGTGGCGGCTTCAGCATCGGCGCGGAGACCCGCCTGCCGGTCTGGCCGATGGTCTACATCGACGCGGCGCTGGTGGAAGGTTCCGGTGGTAATCTGCTGAAACGCTGGGACCGATTATGGGAAAACCCGGTATACGCTTCGGCGGGGATCGGGATCGAATCCCAGACACTGCTGGAAATGGGACTATACCTGCCGTTGTGGATATCTCATCCGCTGGATCACGGTTCGCGCTGGGGCTGGCGGTGGTTGGTTCAGTGGGGATTTTATTTTTAAGTTGAGTTGGCGCCAGGAATGATTCTGACGGAATTTGAGGCGGTGGTATTGTTACGGAAACGGACTAAGAGCAATTAGCGGAGGCAGTATGGTTTCGAAGCGCGAACCGGCCCACCATGAGATGCATTACCGGCACTTGGGGAAGTCCGGGCTGCGGGTAAGCAAAATCAGTCTGGGCGGCTGGCTGACCCTGGGCGGCACGGTGGCGGAGGATTTATCGGTCCGGATGATCAAACTGGCATTCGAGCGGGGGGTGAACCTGTTCGATATGGCCGATGTTTATTCGAGCGGCCAGTCGGAAGTAATGCTGGGCCGGGCGGCCCGGAACCTGCCGCGGGAACAGTTGGTGGTGGCCACCAAGGTCTTCGGCAGGATGCATCCCGGTCCGATGGGCGCCGGTTTGTCGAAAAAGCACATTGTCGAAGCCTGCGAAGCATCGTTACGCCGCCTGCGGATGGATTATATCGACCTGTATCAATTTCACGCTTATGATAATGACACCCCTTTGGAGGAAAGTCTGGAGGCGCTGGATTTGCTGGTCCGGCAGGGTAAAGTGCTGTATGTCGGTTGTTCCAATTTCAACGGCGACCAGTTGACCGAAGCCCTGGAACTGTCCGTCAGCGGCGACCGGCCGCGCTTCATTTCCAGTCAACCCTGTTACAATCTGCTGGAGCGGGACGCCGAGGCAACCCTGTTTCCGGTCTGCCGCAAATGGGGCGTCGGAAATATTGTCTATTCACCCCTGGCGCACGGAGTTCTGACCGGAAAATATGTAAAAGGAGAAACTGGTCCCCGGGGCAGCCGCTCGGATGGCGACGGTAATAAATTCATGTCCCGGTACCTGACCGACGATAATCTGGAACGGGTGGCGCGGTTGAAGAAGTTAACCGATGACTGGGGCTACAGTATGGTACACTTGTCGCTGGCTTGGATTCTGCGCCGGGAGGAAGTAGCATCGGCCATCACCGGCGCCACGTCGCTGGAGCAATTGGAGCATAATCTGGCGGCCGGTGATATTGTGCTGACCGATTCGGAAATCGAGCAGATCGAGGCCTGCCTGTAGGATGCGCTGATGCGACCGGAACAATTCCCCGATCTGGTAAAATTACTGCTGGCGCACCCGCTACTGGGACCGAATTTTGTCCATGTCCGCCACATCCCGGGGAATGCCGGTGAATTTGTCGATTTCCCCGATTCGGTCGACGAACGTCTGCGCCGGGCCTACCGGTCCCGTGGTGTCGAACGGTTGTATTCGCACCAGGCAGCGGTCTGGAACAATCTCCGCGCCGGCAACAATGTCACTGTCGTGACGCCCACCGCCAGTGGCAAAACACTATGTTATAATCTGCCGGTTCTGCAGATGGTGCTGGACGATCCCGGCGCCAA
>JBDRBK010000032.1:0-5777 GCA_043822705.1 Fidelibacterota bacterium | reverse complement strand
ACCGACGGCGATATCCGGCGCGGTTTTGAGAAGGGCAGCAAGGAAATATTCGATAAACCGGCACAGATTCTGATGACCCGCAATCCGCGCTGGGTCGATCAGGAGCTGCTGGTCCTGGATGCCCTGACCGTGATGGAGGATCACAGCATCACCAGTCTGTTCGTGCAGGCCAGCGATAATCCCGCCTTTCCGGTGGGAATTATTCACATTCACGATATTTTAAAGAGCGGGATATTGTAATTGGCCGGAATCAACACAGCCCCGGCCGTCGTTCTGGCGCTCCTGATCCTGCTGTTTTCCGCCTGCGGCGACAGTGAGTTCAACAATCCCGGCGAGACCCGCGAAGGGCGGCCCGACCAGGAAAGCTGGGGTGCCACGATTATTCTGACCAAGGAAGGCGCCAAACAGGCGGTGGTGCAGTCCGGGCACCTGGAAAAATATAATGAACGCCAGTACATTGCGCTGGATGACAGCGTGACGGTGGATTTCTTCGACCCCAATGAAGTGCACACTTCGCTATTAATTTCCCGACGGGCCGAAATCGACGAGAAAACCGACTTTATGACCGCCATCGGCAACGTGGTGGTGAAATCGGACAGCGGTGTGGTGCTGTATACCGACACACTGCACTGGAACTCCGACCTGGAATTAATCTACACCGACGACCCGGTCATGATAACAACCGAACTGCAGGATACACTTTACGGCATCGGCTTCGAATCCGACGCCAGTCTGGAACACTGGAAAGTGGAACAGCCTTCCGGTGTCACCGAACGGGGGCGTGATGGAAAATAACCATACGACGTTACGGGCCACGGGATTGTCGAAACGCTACGGTAAACGCATGGTGGTGCGTGACGTGGATGTGGATGTGAAAAAAGGTGAAATCGTCGGACTGCTGGGACCCAACGGCGCCGGAAAAACCACCACTTTTTACATGATCACCGGCATGATCAGACCCACCAAGGGTCACATTTATCTGGATAATACCGAGATTACCGACTTCGCTATGTACAAGCGGGCCCGTTACGGGATCGGCTACCTGAGCCAGGAGCCGTCGATTTTCGGGAAATTGACGGTAGAAGATAATCTGAAGCTGGTTTTGGAAATGACCTCCCTGACCAAGGCCGAGCGGCAGCAGAAAATCGACGGGTTGCTGGAAGATTTATCGGTGTCGCGCCTGCGTAAAAACCGCGGCTATAATCTGTCCGGCGGCGAGCGGCGGCGTGTAGAAATCTGTCGCGCCCTGGCCATGGACCCGGACTTCATCCTGTTGGACGAGCCCTTCGCCGGCGTCGATCCGATCGCCGTGGAAGACATTCAATCGATCATTCATTCCCTGAAGGCGCGGAACATCGGCGTACTGATCACCGATCACAATGTCCGCGAAACGCTCTCGATCACCGATCGCTCCTACCTGCTGTATGACGGCAATATCCTGAAATCCGGCGATTCCAATTTTCTGGCCAACGATAAAGAAGCCCGGCAGCTCTACCTGGGCGAAAGGTTCAGGCTGGACTAATGCCGCGGCTCGAACAACGGCTGGAGCAGAAACAGATACTGGCACCTCAGCAGATTCTGCAGGCGTCGCTGCTGCAATTACCGATGGCCAACCTGGAACAGAAAATTATCGAGGAACTGGAAATCAATCCGGTTCTGGAAGCAGTGGAGCGGGAACCGGAAGAACCGGAAAAGTCGGAAAAGGACGACAGTGGCGAGGCGGCCGAAGAGGACCAGATCGATTGGGAGTCGATTTCCAACGATACCGATTACTACAAGGCCTCCAGCACCTATGATTCCAGCAAGGAAAACGTGGATATGCCGGTGCCGGATCGCCAGGATTTCCTGGAGGGTCTGATCAAGCAGCTCGATCTGTACGACCTGCCCGAATGGGAGCGGCAGGTGGCCGAGGAAATCATCTGGAATCTCGATGAGCACGGCTATCTGGGAATCGATATCACTCTGATCGCTGACCGCTTCGATACAACGGTAGCCCGGATCGAAAAAATCCTGTACCTCGTTCAGCACCTGGAGCCGGCCGGTATCGCCGCCCGTTCCCTGCAGGAATGCATCCTGATTCAATTGGAGGATCAGCCGGATTCGCTGGCCTATAAAATTATCGCCGGGCATTTCGATGATTTCGCCAACCGGCGTTTCAAGGCGATCATGGATGATCTGGACTGTTCGAACGAGGAATTGTCGGCGGCGGCGGAACAGATCGCGCGGCTCAATCCCCGTCCCGGCGACGGGCAGCACACCGAAGCCAATCATGCCGTGATTCCCGACCTGACGATCCGCGAGCAGGAAGGCCACTGGATCATCACCACCAACGACAACTGGCTGCCGGAACTGCGGGTCAATTCTTCCTACCAGATGATGCTGAACGAGAAACACAAGCCGGAAGTTCTGCAATTCGTCAAGCAGAAGATTGATTCCGCCAACTGGTTTATTCAGGCCATCCAGCAGCGGCGGCGCACACTGACGGCGGTGATGCAGAGCATTATCGACAAGCAGCCGGAATTTTTCAACGATGACAACCGCCGGCTGCGGCCGATGAAACTCCAGGATATCGCCGACGAAATCATGATGGATATATCCACCATCAGCCGTTCCACCCGAGGGAAATACGTCGACACGCCCTTCGGTATTTTCGAATTGAAATCATTTTTCACCGAGGGGATTTCCCTCCAGGACGGCCGCGAGGTCAGTAACAAAATCATCAAGGATGCATTGAAAGAGATTATCGAAGGCGAAGACACCCGGCAGCCGCTGAATGACGAACAGATCGTCCAGATGTTGAAGGACAGCGGCTACCCGGTGGCGCGCCGGACGGTGGCCAAATACCGCGAGCAGTTGAAACTGCCGGTGGCCCGCCTGCGGAAGAAATTATAGGCACTTGATTAGCGCTTGAAAAATTTTATTAATAAAAGGAGATAAGGTTATGGCATATCGAAAAATTATTATCGGTGACAAGGAATACCGGGTTCCGGATAAACTTTTCACCCTGGGGATCGTCCCGATCGTGCTGGTGGCTCTGATTCTGTGGGGACTCACCGGTATCTACGTGGTCGGTCCCGACGAGGTCGGCGTCGTACGGACGTTTGGCAAGGCAACCCGCATGGCTCAATCCGGATTGAACTGGCATTTCCCCTATCCGATAGAAGTGGTGGATACGCCCAAAGTCACGGAAGTCAAGCGGATCGAGATCGGTTTCCGGACCTATGGCAAGGAAGGATATCAGAAACACGAACGGGAAAGTCTGATGCTGACCGGCGATGAAAATATCGTCGATGCGGAATTGATCGTACAATACAAGATCAAGGACCCGCAGGCCTATCTGTTCAATTTTGTTAAGCCTGAAATCACCGTCCGTGAAGCCGGCGAGGCCAGCCTGCGGACCATTATCGGCGAGCACAAGATCGACGAGGCGCTGACGGACGGCAAGTTTGTCATCCAGGAAGAGGCCAAGGAATTGTGCCAGTCGATCCTCGATAAATATCAGACCGGCATCCAGGTCGTAGCGGTTCAACTGCAAAACGTATCGCCGCCCCAGCAGGTCGTAGCGGCCTTCAAGGATGTGGCTTCCGCCAAGGAGGACAAGAACCGGATGATCAATCAGGCCGAAGGTTATCGCAACGATATTATTCCCAAGGCCCGCGGTGAGGGCCAGGCCCGGATCGAAGAGGCCCAGGGTTACATGGAGGCCCGGATCAAGCGCGCCGAGGGTGACGCTACCAAGTTCACGGCCATCCTGAAGGAATATAATAAGGCGAAAGCGGTGACTGAGACCCGCCTGTACCTGGAGACAATGGAAGAAATTCTGCCCGGGATTCAGAAATATGTCGTTCCCGATAAAACCAGCGGGAACCTGATCAATCTCCTGAATCTGGACGGTCAGAAAGGAGGTGCCAAGTGAAGCGCGCCATAATCGTACTGCTGGTGCTGGTGGTGCTGGTCCTGTTGACCGGCGTATTTACCGTCGATGAAAAAGAACAGATCGTCATCCTGCAATTCGGCAAACCGGTGCGGACAATTCATACCCCGGGATTGCATTTTAAAATTCCCTTTCCGTTCCAGGATAAAATCGTTTTTGACGACCGGCTGCTGGAATACGACTCGCCACCGGAAGAAGTGTTGAGTCGCGACAAGAAATCGCTGATCGTTGATAATTATGTTCGCTGGCGGATTGTCGATCCATTGCTGTTCCTGCAGACGGTGCAGGCTATTCCGACTGCCCTCACGCGGCTGGATGATATTGTCTATTCCGAGTTGCGCCGGGAACTGGGTACCCACGATATGGTGGAAATCATCACCGAGAACCGTGAATTGATCATGGAACGGGTCACTGAAGGAAGCAGCGTAGCTACGCGCGATTATGGTATCGAAGTGATCGATGTCCGTATCCGCCGTGTGGACCTGCCGCCGGAGAATGAGGCCTCGATTTACGCCCGCATGGATGCGGAACGAAAACGCCAGGCCAACCGTTTCCGCTCCGAAGGCGAGGAAGAGGCCAAGAAAATCCGGGCTATTACCGACCGTGACCGCACGATTATTATGGCTGATTCGTACAAACGGGCGGAGGAAATCCGTGGTGAAGGCGACGCCCGGGCGATCGAGATTTACGCCAAGGCGTTTTCCTCGGCGCCGGAATTCTATGAATTCACGCGCACCCTGGAGGCCTATAAAACGATTCTGGACGACCAGACCACGATCGTCCTGCCGGCCGATTCGAAGTTGTTCAGGCTGCTGGAATCCGGGGGGAAATAGCAAAGAGCAGAGAGCACGGAGCAAAGAGTGGCGGGCACCTGGATTATGGGTGCCCGCCGACTTCAACCGGTTAATATCTGAAAACAAAAAACAGCCGAGCGATAAATGGAAAAAAGATTCCGTTCCACTACGATTCTGGGTGTCCGGACCCGCGGCAGTGTCGCCATTGCCGGTGACGGTCAGGTCACTTTTGGTGACATGGCACTCAAGCAGAAGGCCGTCAAAGTCCGGCGCTTCGAACTGGAAACCGGTGAGGTGCTCGGTGGTTTTGCCGGCGCCGCCGCCGACGCCATGACTTTGTTTGAGAAATTCGAGAAAAAAATAGAAGAGTACGAAGGCGATCTGCGGCGGGCGGTGGTGGAACTGGCCAAAGAATGGCGCACCGACAAATACCTGCGTAACCTGGATGCCCTGCTGGCCCTGATGGATAAGAAATTCAGTTTCATCGTTTCCGGGGACGGCAACGTGATCGAACCGGACGGCCCGGTGATCGCCATCGGTTCCGGCGGCGGCTTTGCCCAGGCCGCTGCTACGGCCTTCCTGAAGAGCACCAAACTCAGCGCCACGGAAGTGGTTGAGCGGTCGATGAAAATTGCCGCCGAACTCTGTATTTATACCAATGATTCGATTACCGTACTGGAACTTAAATGAATGAATTGACCCCCAAACAGATCGTCCGGGAATTGGATCGTTACATCGTCGGCCAGGATGCGGCCAAGCGATCCGTCGCCATCGCTCTGCGCAATCGCTGGCGGCGGCAGCAGGTACCGGAGGCGCTGCGGGCTGAGATCGTCCCGAATAATATTATCCTGATCGGACCCACCGGGGTTGGCAAAACCGAGATCGCCCGCCGCCTGGCCGGCCTGTCCGGGGCGCCGTTCATGAAAGTCGAGGCCAGCAAATTCACCGAAGTCGGCTATGTGGGCCGGGATGTGGAATCGATCATCCGCGATCTGACCGATATCGCCGTCAACATGGTCCGGCAGGAAAAAGAGGACGAGGTGATCGAG
>JBDRBK010000031.1:0-7898 GCA_043822705.1 Fidelibacterota bacterium | reverse complement strand
GCAGGACAATACGGTCGACGTCAATATCAATCCTAGTATTATTTCCACGCCCAAACCGGTCGCCCTGGTCGGGTACGAATACCGTTACAAGCTGGTTGTCGAGGATCTTAACAAGGATCGTATTTCCTTCCGGCCGCTGCGACTGCCGAAATATGCCCGCTTCAATCCCAAATCCGGTTTACTGGTCTGGAAGCCCCGCAGCGACCAGAGCGGCGCCAACGACGTGATTATAATGGCCGTGGATGAGCGTGGCGCGGCGACGGCGCACGAGTTCCAGATTCATGTATTCGTGGATCCGAGCAAGCGTCAGCTGGTCAACACCGGCTGGCCGCTGCTGGTTACTTTCGTCGGCGTGATGTTCGCCTGGGGAGTCGCTCAGATTTAGACTGTATTCAGGGAGGTGGCCCCGTTCAGGATCAGGCGCAAAAGGGCCTGTTCGCCACCGGGGCTGGGACTGAATTGAATGCCGATGGCATAAATTGGCAAATTCTGCGCTGTCTTCAAAACGGCAAATTTCAGCAAATCCTTCTCCGTCGTTACTATATACTCCGCCCCCAGTTGTTCCAGCTTCCGTCGCAGATCATGTAAATCGGCATCACGATAATTGAAATGATCGGTGTAGCTGACCTGCTCGATCACATTGACACAGGCCTGCCGTAGTGTTTTGCCGAAACCGGCCGGGTCACCGACGGCGGAAACGGCCAGAACCGGTTTTTGGTTCAGATCCTCCAGCGAAAGATCGGAATTCAGGCCGGTCAGTTTGGGATTAATTATGATACGGCTGGTGAAATTCGGCACGGCCAACCGATTGAGCCGGCCTTTCAACAGGACCGGTGGCGACGCCAGATTGGTCTTGGTCCAGAAAATGATATCCGCGCGCCGCAGGTGAAACCATGGTTCGCGCAAACGTCCGTAAGGGAAAAGCTTGTGATCGGCAACAGTGTCCAATGCATTCATCAACACCACATCCACGTCCCGTTCCAGGTTGCGATGTTGGAAGGCGTCGTCCAGAAGGATGATATCGGGGTCGTAGTTCTGAAACAGGTAAACACCGCCGCGATAGCGGTTTTCGTCGACGACGATCGGGATGCCGTGCAACTGGCGCGCCATCAGGCAAGGTTCGTCGCCGACCAGACGCCAGTCCGTTTCCACTGTTTGCCCGTCCGTCACCAGCCGCGTGCCGGAAGTGGACCGGCCGTAGCCGCGGCTCAAGATCGCCACCCGGCGGCCGTGTTGCAGCAGCAGTTGCGCCAGGTAGATGACCGCCGGCGTCTTCCCGGTGCCGCCCAGCGACAGGTTGCCGATACTGACCACCCGGCAGGGCAGGCGGTGGGTCACGAAAAAACCGATCGTATAGAACAAATTCCGCCAGAAAATTACGCCCCAGTAAAACAGAGCCAGCGGGAACAGCAGATACCGCAGGGGATGGGTGAATAATTTAATTGCCGGTGAGCTCATCTACCTGCTGCTCCAGTTGGTTCAATTCTGCGGTCAGAAGGTGCGCGCATTCTTCGAAAGGCTGATCTTTGGGAAAAATGATCGGGGACCCGAAAATGATTTCGGTGCGCGCAAAAGCCTTGGCAACGACAAACGTGTCCCAGTTGGTAAAGCCGCGGAAGCGGGTGGAATGGCTGGCGACCGGGATAACAACAGCGCCGGTGGCCTGGGCGGCCCGGATGGCGCCGGCCTTGGGCACTTTGGCCGGTCCCTTGGGACCGTCAGGCGTAATGTACAGAAGCACTCCCGGCCGGCGCAGGATCCGCAACATTTCCTGATAGGCCTCGCGACCGCGCTCGGTGCTGGAACCGCGCAGAAAATTCCAGCCGATTTTCAATCCGATCCGGGTGATCAGCTCGGCATCCTTGTGGGTGCCGGACAGACCGTAGTAGCCTTTGCCGGCCAGGTACATGAAGGGCCCCAGCAGGCGGCCGTGCCAGATCGCCACGATCACCGGTTTGCCGGCGGCCAGGGCGGTCAGATAATTTTCGGCTCCTTGAACGTGCATCCGATTGGTACGGTAAATCAACCGGATCAGCCAGCCGCCTACGACAACTGACAGCCAGAAACTAAAGCGATTGGAGCGTTTTTTCTGTTTGCTCATGATTCAAGTTTGTCCAGTACCAGGCGGGCGGCCCGATGGTACGCTCCCGGTTCGCCGAGGGTGGCGCGAACTTCCTGGTATCCATTAAGAAGTGCCTGGCGTGCGCCGGTGGCAGTCAATAACGGTCGAACGGCGGTTTTCAGGTTGGCGCAGTTGACTTCGGCCTGTATCAACTCCGGTACCAGGCGGCGCCCGGCGATCAGGTTGACCATTGCGATATGTTTCACCCGGACCAGCCAGCGGGCCAACCAGTATGAGAAGAACGACAGACGATAGGCCACCACCGCCGGGATATCGAACACGGCTGCTTCCAGCGTGGCCGTGCCGGAGGCGACCAGCGCGGCGGTGCCGTAACGTAGCGCCAGTCGTGGGTCATCCGCTTCGACGGCCACGCCATCCGGGATATTTCCCAGGTCTACCCCGCGTGCCCGGCCGACTACGATCTGCAGGGCCCGGCCGGCGGCGGTCTCGGCGGCTAATTCGCGCGCCGCCTGTAGAAAGACCGGCCAGTGCCGGTGAATTTCCTGTTGGCGGCTGCCGGGAAATAGAACCAGCAGCGGGCGAGTGGGATTCAGGTTATGCTTTTTATAAAAAGTGTTGCGGTCCAGTTCGGCTGGTTCGATCTCTGTAAAGGGGTGACCGACAAATTGGGCCGCGACGCCGCGTGCCCGGAACCATTCTTCCTCAAATGGAAAAATGCATAGGGCCTGATCGGTATAACGGGCAATCGTGCGGACGCGTTGTTCTTTCCAGGCCCAGACCTGCGGCAAAATAAAATAAGTAACCGGGATTTTCGATGGTGCCAGTCGGCGGGCCAGCCGCAGATTGAAGCCGGGATAATCGATCAGGATCACGCGCTCGGGTCGCAGGTCTTCTATCCGTTGGACTGTGGCCGTCAGCAGATTGCTGAAGAAGTTGATGTTTTTGATAACCTCGGTGAATCCCATCACGGCCAGATCATCGCAGTGCTCTAATAACTCGACGCCCGCTACGGCCATCCGGGTGCCGCCGTAACCGATAAAACGGATATCCGGCCGCTGCTGCCGCAGGGCCAGAACCAGGTTGGCGCCGTGCAGGTCGCCGGATTCTTCACCGGCAACCAGGAAGATGGTGGTTTTACGCACGCTGGGTTTTTGATCCGTATTCAAGACCGTTTGAAATGAGTGGCGTTGTCAGCCTGCCGGGCCCAGGAGCGAACGTAGTATAATGACAATTAAGATAGCCAGGATATTCTGTAGAGTACGTTTTTCAATTTTCAGGGTGGATTGGAAGGAGCGCGGCTGCCGGTCGTCGGGGCCGGCCCAGGGAGTAAGCCGGGGGATCAATCGCGGCACGTGGCGTCGGAAGGTCTCGTATTCGTCGCCAAATTTTTTAACCAGTGTTTCTTCTTCCAGTGAAATTATCAGGGAGTACTGGATAATGAAAAAGGTCCAGGTCAGGATCAACATCGCTGTTACCGATGGCGCTCCGGCGAAAAAAACGACACCCGTGTAAAGCAGCATATTGCCAAAATACAGTGGATTACGCAGGTGGGCGAATGGTCCCGAAGTGCATAATGCCGCTGCTCCGATTTTGGTGGTGCGGGTGGCGCCGCCGGCGTAGCGGTTGGCGGTAATCCGGGTCGCTTCGCCCAGCAGAATGAAAACCAGGCCGATCAGAATGCCGGAAAATTTCGGTCGGGCAAAATAGATCAGAATCAGGACCAGCGGAATCGGTGTGTAACTGCGGTACTTGAAAAAGAATTGACGGAGTTCCATTATAACAGATCCTCGACGATCATTTGGTGAATTTGGATGGCGACCGCCAGGGCGTCCCGGCCCGCCGGCCCGTCCACGATTGGTTTTTCGACACCCTGAATCGCCGCCAGGAAATTATCCAGCTCCATCCGCAGGGCGTCGGTTTGCAGGATCGGTGGTTTCTCATAGACGATCTGCCGTTGGGTGCCGTCCTGATCCAGCGGGATGGTCAGAATCGCGGCCGGGTCCTTTTTCCGGGCATCCAAAATCCGGTAGATTTCGGTCAATCCCAGCGACAGGTCAATCGTGGCGTACATGTCCTGCTGAAAAATCTTGATTTTCCGGACCCGGGCGTTGGCGATCCGGCTGGCGGTAATACTGGCGACGGCGCCGTTGCGGAAACGGATACGGGCGTTGGCGATATCGACCGACTTGGTCATGATCGAAACACCACTGGCGCGAATATTCTTGACCGGTGAATCCACCAGCGATAGTACGATGTCGATATCGTGGATCATAAGGTCCAGCACCACCGGGACATCGGTGCCGCGAACGGTGTAAGGGGCCAGCCGCTGCACTTCAATAAATTTCGGTCGCAGATCAAATTCCTTCAGTGGCAGCAGGGCCGGATTCAGACGCTCGATATGTCCGACCTGCAGCAGGACGCCCTGCTGTTGCGATAGTTCAATCAGTTCATCGGCCTCGGCTACGGTCTTGGTGATCGGCTTTTCGATAAATACGTGCTTACCTTGCTGCAGGCATTGCCGGGCGATCGCGGCGTGGGTCGGCGTGGGCGTCACGATCGAGACGGCATCAACAACGGCCAGCAATTCCGGTAAAGTATTAAATGCCGGGATTTGGTACTGCCGGGCGATTTCGGCTGCGCGCTCGCGATCCGCGTCATACAGACTGACAGTTGCGGCGCGCGACAGGGTGATCATTTGTTTTACGTGATACTGGCCGAGATGACCAACGCCAATAATTCCGACTTTGATTTTTTCATTCATTGGTGGTGTCGTGCAAGATAGAAATATCTATAAAAGTTAACTGTAAGCAATGATTGATAGGAACGATTATCTGAACATTGAAATTATTGCTCGCTATTACTCCCGAAGTTTGGCTTTCTGTCCCTAACCGTATGTAAATTAGCACTTCCTAAAAATGCTTGCATTTGGCCGGGATTAAACTCAATTTTTCCCGAATATTCAGGCAGAAGTATTATGCGTTCTGGCCGGATTTCCCGAGCCGGATAAAGTCCGCCAAAGGGGAGTAGAAAATATGGACAATGATTTGAAGTCAGGGTTGGGCTATCTGATACCGATCGGCGCGATCGTCGGTTATGTGCTCGCCCTGATGGCCGAAAATTTTAATCTGGCCATGATATTGGCGGCGGGCGGTATTCTACTGTGGTTTATCTATATGCTGGTCATGGAAATCAAGCCCCCCAAACCATTCGGCAATATTATAGTTTTTTTCGGAATTCTGCTGGCCGGCAGTGTTTTCCTGGCGACCGGACTGGAACAGGATATCTTCGGTGGGTTTAAACTCAAGACCGAGGGCGCCATTTATGCGATTATGATTCTGTTTTTCACGATCATGGCCGGCGTGCTGTTCCGCTCGATGAGCCAGAAGCAGGATATTACCATCGAATCGCAACTGAACAGCCGTGACCGGGAGCTGGTGGAAAAGGCCCTGGCCTCCAAGAACGGCGCTGCCGCCGACCCGCGCATTATCGTCGTTAAACAGGATACTCCTCCAGTGAAGGAAAAACCGGAGGAAGTGGAATACGATTACGGCGATTACGATCCTTATGCCTATCAATATCCGCCGGAATATTATGAGGAAGAGGATGACGACGAGGATGATGACGAAGAATATGAGGATGACGACGAGGACGAGGAGGACGACCGCTAAACCGTAAAAATATACGGAATATTTTAAAAGGGGCGGATTTCCGCCCCTTTTTCATAATTGCTATTTACTTAAAACGGATCCAGCGCCGGATCGTCACCGTAATCCCAGGTCAGCTTCGGAAACAGTCCGACCTGCAGGTTCTCCGCAAAATAAATCACCTTTTCCTCGACTTTCATAATGGCATCGGCCCAGGCCATGTAAACCGGTCTGGTAATCAGCTTCTTAATGTCGAGTTGATAGGAAATGAACTTGTGGTAGGGGCGAACCTGTCCCTTGAACTTAACCTGGCCGCAGCCCAGCGCCCGACCCCGGCCTTCTCCACCGGTCCAGGACAGGAAAAAGCCCAGCAGTTGCCAGAGTCCATCCAGACCCAGACAGCCGGGCATGACCGGATCATTTTTGAAATGACACTTGAAGAACCAGGTGGACGGATCGATGTCCATTTCGGCCAGAATCCGTCCACGATTAAATTTTCCGCCCTCCTGGGAAATATGCAGGATGCGATCGATCATCAGCATCGGCGGTTTGGGTAATTTACCGGTAAAACTTTTATCGAGCGTACCCTCGCCAGCCGCAACGATGTCCTCCTTGCTGAAAGCCGTACGCAAATTGAAATTTTTCATAGCTTTTCTAACATGACTCCTTTTATGTCCCCGTTTGATCCCGGGTTGTCAAAACAGACTTTCCAGACCACGGGATAATTATTATTGCCAGACCTAATTTACACGATCGAAGATGATATCCGCCAGTTGATCCATTGCGACCAGCAGACCGCTGGAACCGTCGTGCAGCCGGGCCAGATTGTTGGTATGGGCAAACGCGGCGAAAGTTTCCCTGTCGCAGGCGGCGCTTCCCAGCAGAATTTCAGTAGCTTTGTCACCGACCAGCAGGGCGGTTTCGGCGGTCATAATGCGAGCCATCAGCTCCAGCTTGCGGGCTTCCGGTGTGCCGGCCGCCGGCAGCGCCTTGCGGGTCAGCGCCGCCGTGACCTCGACCCAGCTGACCATGTCAGCCAGCAGGAACATGACATGTTGACTCTTGGTGAGTTTGTGTTGATGGATCGCCTGGATTGTGGCATTCAGAACGCGAGTCGCCAGGGCAGCGGTGTCGGCTCCCAGTGAACTGTTCCGGCCGTGGGCCGAATCCAGTTCGGCCGCCAGTGAGGCGTAGAATTCGCCGCCGGTTTTAACTGTTTTCTTCCAGCGGAACATGCTGATGATACTCTGCTGTATTTCGCTGGTGCCTTCGTAGATATTGGTGATTCGGACATCCCGCTTGATTTTTTCGACCTGATACTCGTTGATATAACCATATCCGCCCAAGGCCTGAATGCAGCAATCCGCCGCCCGGTTGGCGACTTCAGTGACGAAATACTTGGCGACTGAACCCTCTTCCTGCAGGCCTGTTGCCCCGGAATCGAATTTCAGCGCGACCTGTTCGATGTAAGCGGCACCGGCGGCCAGACGGACGGCGCCGGGCACAATCAGCTTATGCGTATAACCCTGCTTTTCCGACAGCGGTCCCCCGAATTGAATCCTTTCCTGAGCGTAGGCCGTGGCGATGTCGAGTGCTTCCTCAGCCGCGCCCAGGGCCATGGCCGCCACCATCAGACGGGTATAGCCGAATACTTCATTGGCCTGTTTCATACCTTGACCGGGGATGCCGCCGATCAGGTTCTCGGCTGGAACCAGAACATCCTCCAGTACGATCGGTGATGTATTGGAGGCACGAATACCATGCTTTTCCTCACCTTTGCCGAGCAACAGCCCCGGCATGCCCTTTTCGACCACAAAGAAAGCCGGACCTTCAGGAGTATTGGCCAGCACGGTGATGATGTCGGCGTAGCCACCGTTGGAAATGAATTGTTTGTTGCCATTCAGTTTATAGGCAGTTATCTCGCCGGCGGCATTCAGCACCGGCTCGGCTTTGGTCTTGAGGGCCGCTAGATTGGAACCGGCTCCCGGCTCGGTGACGGCGTAAGCGACGATCGAATCGCCTTCGGCGATCTTGCCTAACCATTTGACTTTCTGTTCGTGGGTTGCCCCAACCAAAATTGGATCGGAACCAAGCTGCAGGGCAAAAAAGGCGGTGCTGATTCCCAGACAAATCCGTGATGTTTCCCGCGTCAAGGCACAGGAATCGCGGGC
>JBDRBK010000030.1:0-36592 GCA_043822705.1 Fidelibacterota bacterium | reverse complement strand
GTGTTTGTGGCTACCTGAAATCTGAAAGAGATATTTTTATTCTTAGGGTGGATTTTAGAATTGATAAACCAATTCAATGATGAGTATAAATATGATGATGTTGTCCAATCTGTAACAATCAAATCTTCAACATCATTTATTTGACTGGCTAAAATAATTCCAAGAAAACCTGTTCCAGTTCCTATATCGAGGATACTCTTAATGCTATGATTGGGATTTGAGATAAAGTCGGTGTTATTAATGATATTCTCTATCATATAAAAAGAGTCAATGGATGGAGGCCATAACGCATCTAGATTCTGCCATAAAAATTCATAATCTCTATATTTGATTTTCACATTTTGGTTAAAGCTTTTTGCTATTTTAAATCCTATATCCTTGCTATGAATCCTACAATGGTTTTTTGAAAATTTATCTTGTGGTATACATGAACAATCCCAGAATAATTCTGGATTATCGATAACTAACTTTTCTTTCTCTAATAAATAATTAATTTGTTTGAAATCATCTTCAACTTGAATTATCAAATTTTCTTTTGGCATAGAGTCGAGAATAAATTGGACAGTATTTTCTTTTAATAAGAAGATTGAGAACTCAGATAAAGGATTCATAAATGATGGAAATCTTTGGGTAATCTGGGCCAGTAGAATATCCCTATATGCATTTTGGAGAATATCTAGATTAGAAATTAATTCTGTTTCATTTATTGATCGTATTAAATGCCTTATATTGTCGTCTATTTCTGTAAATGATTCTAGAAGGAAATTAAAATCTGTTATTTTGCCAACTTTTGGATCTCGATTAGTCTTTAGTTTTTCTATTCCAGCCACAAATTCAACAATGGACATTCCTAAAGCATTCGCGAGTCCTTTGATTGTGTCTTCGGTGTGGCCTTTTGTTTGGCCTGATTCAATATTTATTATTGTTCGTCTAGTTAGACCTGATTTCAATATAAGTTCATTTTGGGTCATGTTTTTTTCAAAATATCGGAATTTTCTTAACCATGTCCCAAAATTTGGTGGCACATCAACGATAGTTTTCACAAATACACCATTTATTAAAATTGATTGCACAACTTTACACAGCTTTGCACAAGTCTTCCCTTGAGCTCAATGTACTTCATTTTATTAATATTACACAAAGGAATAATGAAAGGAGTCAATCATGATCGAGATGTTACTATTCTTCCTCTTTGCTGCAGGTACTGGTGGAGCGATTGCTGCTAGTAGCAAGGAGAATCCCAAGAAAGAAAAAGATAATCCCGACAATACCATCATTTCATTAACAGATTTTCAAAAGAAGAAGTTCGATGAGTATGTAAAAAGAATGATGGACAATTACAACCGAATGAATCAGTCACTTGGGCAGAGAACAACTCATTCATTTTCTTCTTATAAGGAAAATCCGGTGACTGGTGATTATGTGAAAATGTGGATGAAAATTGATATCGAGGATGACTAAACCAAATCTTTGGAGGCAATATCATCATAACAAAAGGAGTCAGCCATGGTAAAAGTTCGTTTTCATGAAAGTATTGAAGTTGGAAATAGGCACACAGGTTATTACCGAAGATATGAAAAAGAAGCTGAATTTGAAGGATCTGCGGGTGAAGTGTCTGGTCTACTAATAAATCTCTCATCAAGACTGGTGCTGCCAGGTGTTAGTCGACGTGGGTATGAAGATAATCTAAGACTTTCTAGAAATTTTCCGGATTTGCTTCAGTTGAAAGATAGATGAAAGGATAATAATCATGAATTCCTTTGAACAAGATGATCGTGATTTTGCTGAAATGATTTTCAAAAATGCAGCTAACCAGGATTTCTTTGGCCCTGCTATGGGTAATGAAATTGAACGTGACATTCTGGTTGACAGGATACAAAGGCCGCATAATATCAAGATGTGCAGGACTGGAATTATCAATGATGACAATGGAATTCCTTATCTGGTTAAAGAGCGAATTGGCAAAATCATTGACTGCGGGCATATGGTTAATTCTCTTGAACAGGTTTTAGGCCAGTGTATTTATGGCCACTTGGTATGTACTAGATGCCAGCTCTATATATGTGAATGGTGCGGAGCAAAGGTCTGTGAAGATTGTGTTATCATCACTCAAGGAGGCATTGTTCTATGTCCTGAACATGAATTTCGGAGAAAGCTCAAAGCAATTCAAGTATTTCTATTTGGCTGATGGAGGAAAGCTTGCTAAAAGGAAAAACACTTCAGGCAATAATCCAGCTGAAAGAACTGGCAGACACAACAGGTCAGAATAAAGAGCTGTTTGTCCAAAAAATATTGTATCAGCTATCGATTCAATGGGACTTGCAAACAGCATTAAACCTGTATGCGTATCTGTACAACAATTTAAAAGGAAGTGACTTTATTGAGGATGTATTTGAATTACCTAGTCAAGGTGATGTTCAAGGTGAATTGTTGTTGGGAAATGTCAAAGGCAAATCCAGTGTAGAGTTCAGGCATTTAATTTCAAAACTGCCATTGCATATTTTAGCTGCTGGTACATCTGGAAGTGGGAAAACCAACTTTGCCAAGATTCTTGTTGAGCAAGCTCTGTTTAATGGTGTTGAAACTGTAAGGATTAGCGACCCTAAATCAGAGTATAATGACATTGCTGTAAAATATCCTGAGTTTTTGGTTCTAAGATGGAATGATCTGCGATTTAATCCCTTCAAACCGCCACCAAATGTTCCGAAAAATGAATGGCAGCAAACAGTTATCGGCCATATGAGCCAAAGCTTCAATTTCTGGGAAGGAGCAATATCATTATTTTTAAAATTAATCTATGCTGAGAATGAAAAAGGTAAATGCCCTAATGTTTTCAGTCTTCTAAAAGCTGTCAGAGAGTATCATCATCAGTTTTATTACAAAGATTTGGTTGTCATGAGTACAGTTGCTTCACGATTGGAATTATTAGCGCATGTATGTGGGGAAGTTGTTTCATCTGATGGCGATATGTTGACTGTTCTAAGAAACCGCAATTATATCTTGCAGACGACCGGACTAATGCCTGAAATAGAATCATGGCTGCTTGAATATTTGTTAATGTGGGAATTCAATTACAGGCTGTTTAATCCAAGTGATTCAGGCTTTAGTCTGCATATTTATGATGAATGCCAGCATCGTTTGTTTAACAGTGAAAAAGAAAAGAACATCAAGAAAATCAGCTCATCTGTGATATCAATGCTGGTAGATGAAGCCAGGTCGTCGAATATCGGAATATGTGCATTGTCACAAGAGCCATCTGTTTTAATTAAAAGCATATTGAATAACTCATGGTTGAAAGTGGTTTTTCATCTGGGCAGTGGTGAGGAAGTTAAAATCATGAAAGGAGCTATGGGACTTAATCAGGACCAGGCAGATACAATTCATTATCTTGAATTAGGGGAAGGAATAATTCGGACAGGTGGAGGTGTATTTATAGAGCCATGCCCTGTGATATTTCATGAATTTGAAAAACCTGGTAGAGTGTGGGGTGATGATTTTTACAATCATCAACAAGCCATGAAGCACAGGCTGTACAAAGAATCTGGGATTGAAGAAGGGAAAGGCCTGGATGGGAATTTGGCTGGTACAGGAATTAGACAAAATGATTGGGGTGTGAGTAATGAGAGTTCGCAGTCTGAAATTGATTTTGAGGAGGAGTTCGATGTCCTTACCTGATTTGAGAAAAGTAAACCTAACTGCCCGTGATTTGAAAGTGCCAGAACTTGTCCGGAATTATCGGTATTTGACAACTTCGCAAATACAGAGGCTTTTGTATCCAAGTCTTCAGAAAACTCAGACACGAATGCTGAAGGTGCATAATAGCGGTCTGGTGAAAAGATTTCCATTTCCAGTACTGATAAGGGCAAGTGGGAAAGGGGAATATGTTTATCATTTTGGAAAGCTGCCCAGATTGTCTTTTAGCAAGCTGGTGCACACTGTAAGACTAAATGATATTCGAATAGCCTTTGAAAAAGGCTGCCAGGATTCCGGGATAATCAGGCTGGTGGAGTTTATACCGGAATACCAAAAAATGAGCATCAGCCCTGCAATAAATGGCTCAGATAGCGATATGGGATACAGGGGAGATGCGAATGGTAAAGGACACATCATACCAGATGGGGTGATGTGTCTGGAGAACCCAAGTCGTCAAAAGCAGGCTCTGTTTTTTGTAGAAGTAGACTTGGGGTCGGAAAAAATAACCACGACACAAAAAGACCAGTATTCTTTGTCAGAGAAAATGCTGGTTTATAGGGAGTGGTTGCATGAAAAAAGATTTGAGAAATACTGCGAATACTTCAAATACGATTTCAAAGGATTTAGAGTTCTTGTCATAATGAACAATGAGTCACGAATCCAAAAAATCAGAAAAGTGCTGACAAAGCAGGGAATCAAAGAATTCATCTACTTTGCCGAACAATCAGCAATCATGCCCAAGGCCATATTTGAATACATATGGCGCAAAACTGATGTAGCTGATGACAAAAAGAGGTCCATTCTTGAATGAACCGAATAAAAAGAAATATCTGGAATAGAATTGAGTTATGACTCTGCAAAATAACCAGAATAGAAAGATGCCAAATGATAATCTGACAATCAATGTGGCAAGACCAGTCGACACCTGGCACTTGAGAGTATCTGGGATACAGAATACGAGACGAAATACGATAGGGAATACGATATGGATTAGAGTTATTGATATGAATAGAAATAGAAATAATGAAAATACAATAGATGATAAGGCTGCACTGAATGTAGTAGCACTGAATAAAAGGGGCTGCACTGCGTAAACCGCGCTCCGCAATAATAAATCACTGAATACCTTTGCTTCGCGCGGTAATAGTGAGTTGGACGGTTAAAAGGGGAAAGGGAAAAAGATGAGGAGAAAAAAGATAAATAAAAGGAATGGGAGGAAGAAGGGAGAAATGGCTGAGTTTTGCTGCTCTATGCTAAGAATTATCAGCAGGTACAGAAAATGAGATTGATAGGATAAGGCAATCACACAAACAATCAGGTAAACTATCAGGATTTTAAATAATCAAATGAGCTCAAATCATCGCAAATACTGCCCCTATTGTGGCTCAAGAGTAGAGCGATACTATAGCCCTGAATCGGTGGCAAAGATACTTGATTGTTCTGTTGAAAAGATTAGGAAGATGATTCTTAAACGAGAAATCAGTTACCGGAAGATTGGCCGGTTGATAAGAATACCTGTTTCAGAAATTGAGAAAATTGGTGCCTTCATAGGCAGTGTCAATTCATACATGTCATAGAGCTTATGTTCCGTATCCTATCCAAAATATTGCCTGGTTCACTGTAGTGGTGGAAAACTTTAATAGGATATGTTATGGATATCCGAGTGGCAAGAAAACCGAAAAATTTACCTGGTATAACTCCTGGAAAGAGGCCAGGCACATATCGAATACAGTACTATGATTGGAATGGATCACATCGTACAAAAGTATTTAATGGAAGCCTCCCTGATGCGGTCAAGTTAAGACGATCATTATTAGCAAAAGTTGATAGGATTAAAAATGGATTAGAGGCCCCTGAAAAGAAAACCATCATAATCACACTGGGAGATTTATGGGAAGAATTCCAGAAAGAATACCAGTTAAAAGTTGATTCTGGTAGTATTGAACCAAGTTCATTTATACGATATAAATTTTCAATTGAAGCATTAATAGAGTACCAGCCAGCTTTAGAATCAAAAAGTGTGGCGGATATTGGATGGAAAGATATTGAAGAATTTAAAATTTATCGTCAATCTAAAGGCTTTGCCCCAGATGGAATAAATACAAACCTACGAAACATAAGAACCATTTTTAATTATGCTTTGTCCAAAGGGATTCTCAATCGAAATCCTATGCACAACGTATTAAATGTTAAGACTGGAAGACGCGATGTGCGCTATCTTAATGAAGATGAATTGGAGACAATTTCAGGTGTTATTGAGTCTATTAATCTTCAAGATCCATTTGAAAAAGATGGACGCGATTTAGCATTATTTTATCTGTTTACTGGTGCACGGGCAAGTGAAGTGTTATACCCGCATTTTGAATGGTCTTGTATTGGAAAGGATAGTATATATTTCCCAAAAACCAAGATGTCTGATTCAAGAAAAATTCCATTAACTGACAGCATAAGAAAAGTACTTGAGTCAAGAACCGATATAATAGGTGGACCATTTTTCCATCTAATTGATCAAAAAGTCACAAGTATAGATGATCTTGTTAACTGCCACATGACCTACGATATGGCTTATAAAAGAGTAAAACACATATTCAAGAAAGCAAGCCTAGAGGATGTTTCATTACACACACTTCGAAAAACTGCTGGTGCATATTATTACATCGCCACACGCGACATTTTTGCCACTAGTAGGTTTTTGGGACATAGTTCCGTTAACGTTACTGAATCGCACTATGTTGGATTGATACAATCTCTACAGGCAGAATATTCGAGACAATTTGATCAAGCACTTCAAAATCATTTGAAATCCATACTCTAATGGTACTCTAAATGTACTCTATTTTGGTACTAATCAATACCAATCTGTACTAATGAGATAAATAATAAAAAACCCCTGTTTCTCGTCGAGAAAAGGGGTTTGTCGTCGAGTGACTCCGGTGCGACTCGAACGCACGACCAATGGCTTAAAAGGCCACTGCTCTACCGACTGAGCTACGGAGTCAATTTTTAATTCCCGGCCCGATAAAAGCCCCGAAAATTACTCAAATAATCAGCTGGTGGGAACCATTCAATTCCCAGTCCCGAAGAAGAATTTCAGTGGTAGATGGATTCTCTGCGCCCAGGCCGGTTCATTGTGCTCGGCGCCATTAGCGATGATATAGATCAGATTTTCACCCTCCCGGAATCCCCCGGCGGTCAGAAGGGGCAACATGCGGTCGATGGCGGGTTGCAGACTGGCCTCCAGTCCAACGGTGCCGTTGTCGATGTACAGTTTGATCGGTTTGACCGGTCCGCTATATTCAGCCACCCGGTGCACGATTTCTTCTTCGTCCACCAGAAAAGCCGGCGACAAACACCCCGCCATTCCGAATACCTGTGGATATTCCCAGGCCAGGTGGAAAGAAATAATTCCGCCCATGGATGAACCCATCACGGCGGTGTTTTCCGGTCCGGGCTGGGTGCGGTAAGTAGAATCAATCATTGGTTTAACCGTGTTGACCAGAAAAGAACTGAATAACCGGCCCCGCTGGACTGGCGAATATTCGGACCGGCGATCGGCGCTGCTATAGACAGCAACCAGGATGAATTCACGGATCAGACCGGAATCAATTAGCGCCGTCGCCACTTCATCCACCTGCCATTCACGGCCCCGGAAAGCGGTGCAAAAATCGATGGTATTTTCGCCGTCAGTCATGTAAAGCACCGGGTAGGCCGCCGTTTCATCAGCAAAGTAGGACGGCGGCAGCCAGACGAGCAGCTGACGGGTACCACTTAACTGGGATGAATCAATGCTGTGATAACGGGCCGTGCCGGTGATGCCGGCACCTGGTTTATAGCTATAGTCCCGCCAGTCCGGTATACTGTGAAATATGGTCGTATCGCCGGTTACGACCAGCCGGTAATTATTCGGTATCTGGCCGGCTGGATCTAAAGCTTCCGTAGCCCAACTGCCGCGGGTGAATTTGTACTCCAGTGTATCGCCAATACGGGCAATCAACTGGAGTTGGAATGTAGATGGACCTACTTTTTCCAATTCGATGCCGGCTGGGTTCCAATTACCTGTCTGGGGCCGGTTTCCGACGATCGTCATGTATTCGGTCCCCGGAGGAGCGATGACCTCAATCAGAATTTTGCTCGACGGACAGGAGCAGGTCAGGAACGTAAGTAGCAGCGCAGTGTTAATTATACGTAACGGATTATTCATGTATCTAATGGAGATAGAATAGAAAAACGGGCTCCAAATGAAGCCCGTTTTTCTATTAGTGATCTATGAATCGTTGATTACTTCAACAGGGTCATTTTTTTGACGCTGTGGAAATATGCTCCGGCATCCAGTTCGTAGAGGTAAATACCACTCGGAACCAGTTGGCCATTCATGTCACGTCCATTCCAGGACATGGAATAAGTACCTGGTTTGGCATAGTTGTTATGAACAGTCAATAATTTCTGCCCGAGCAGGTTGTAGATATTGATTGTTACCTCGGCACCGATCGGAATCGCGAATTCGATCCGGGTGGTCGGGTTGAACGGATTCGGGTAGTTATTATGCAGAGCGAACTGACTTGGCATGGCAACTTCCAGTTCGTCAATACCAACAACAATCGGTGTATTGGTGTCGTAATCCCAGGCGCTGTATAGGATCGGGTTAATCGATCCGATGAAGGAAGCAATCACAGGATTGGCAATATCGATATTCTCGATATGATTCAAGCCATAGCCGGATTCATTATCACCACCGCCGATACCGAACTTGAATTCCTGTCCGATAACGGCATCGTCTTCGCCAGCCGTGTAAGTGAATTGCTGACTGAAGACGCTATCGCCGGCAACCAGATCGCCACCAGTAACACCATCGTCGTGCATTTTCTTCAAAACGTTGTTGATCAAACCGGAACCCCAGTCACTGCCACCAGTGTTTCCCCAGCCACCAGCGGCGGGACCGTTGATCCAGACACCCCAGGCAAAAACGCTGTCGGCCTTGGCGACATCAATATCGCCCTGAGTATCAAACAGGGTATCGCCGGCGAGGACCTGGTAGTATGCCGGACGCAAGTCAACTGAGTAGGTGACTGTCAAAGTAGCAGCCAACTTTTCAGCGTTACGGAAGAGCGGCATGCGTCGTTCCTGCGTTTTCGAATCAACGTTATCAAGAATGGTGTAGGCACCGCCATTTACCGCGCCGCTTAAGAGATGGAAACGTTTTTCAGCCGCCGGGCCGGGCTCACCGGTGTAGGCAAAATTGAAATAAGTTTCACGATATTCAACACCGTTCTTGATGCGGTAGTACTGATAATACAGACCCAGCTCTGCATCAAAACCGACATTCGCAATAGTTTTGCCGTACAATGCCCCAATGGATGACCACAGAGTGTCTACCATCAGTTTGGTTTGTGTGCCCTCATAGCCATATTTTACTAACAGCGTATCACCTAGTTCGAAGCCTTTATTGGCTACTGCTTTGGCGACACTGGTGCTGAAGGTTAAAGTAGCCAGGGTGTCGCTGGCGGTAAAGGGTTTAGGCAACACGTTGTTGTAGTATACCCATTGAATAGTAGTATCTTGTTTGATACCAAGTATGGAGCGATCGGTACTTTCTTCGGTACCATCCCAAGCTCCTAAAGTATTCTTGTAGTACACATCGACAGTATCGCCATTGGCACCAATTTTGGCATGCAGATTCCAATAATCAGAAGTACCTTCTTGTATCATCGGAGATGCCCCAGGTGTCCACGATTGGAAGCTACCGGCAACAGAAAGAGTATGTATACTTGGATCAAAGTCAGTATTGGTACTCATATTGACTCGGAAGAAAAGATCAATTGAATCCGGATCAGCAGTATATTGAGGATTATTATTATCCGGACCGCGGCCGAGGTAATCCAGACCGATTACCATGTCCTCGGAACCGGTTGAGAAAGTACGATTGCCACCCTGATAATCGGCGCCGGGCAGATCATTTTCCCAGTAATCAGAGTATTGCCCATCGATGGCCTTTAGGCGGGCACCGTATTTATACTGCCAGTCGGCATTGGCCGAAAGTTCGATCGTGGTTTCCCAGTAATCGCCACCGACATTGGTCAGATCGGTTCCGGGACCCCACTGGGTAACGGTACCGCGCAGATCAACGACGCTGGTGGAATCGACCACATCCTGCACGGTCGAGGCATTTACCCGGAAGGTAACCATTACCGTCAGGTATGGATCCGGGTAGGTGTAAGTCAGTGTTTGGGGAGCATTATCGGCGACGTCGAAGGCCCAATCACCATCGATCCAATTATCATTTTCATCCTGGATTCCCCATTTCCAGACATTGGCACCGCCATCGGGGACCATCTGCATGGTGGCTTCCCAGATGCTGTCATTATCGGCATCGGTGAAGGCGGCGATTTCGGCACCACTGTACCAACCGGAATCATACACACCGGCCGGTGTGAAACTGCCCTTCAAACCGAATCCGCCGTGGAAAGCGGTATCCAGACTGGCATCAACCAGGAACTTGACTGTAGCCATGCCGTGGACACCCAGGTTTCCGTAATAATCTTTATCGGCAACAATCCACTCGGAATCAGTGGCATCGGTACCTGCTGAACTGGCCCAATTAGTATTTCCGGTAGTGACCGTATATTTGCGTATCAGGGTGTGATCTTTGGTTGCCAGTGTAACACCAGCAACATCCCAACCGTCACCCACATCAACGATTGAAGAATCGCCGATGATATCTACAATCGCACCAGTTGATTTAATTTGGAGAGCATATGTGTCATCACCATTGCTCAAATAATCATGAGTTACGTCGGCAAGCGCCAACATATCAGCGTTTGCTCGGGAGTCGGCGACTACAATTACGGCGCCTGCATCAATAGATAGCGTGCCAAAAATATCATTTGTGAAATCCCAAATATTGGTTGCATCGCAACCATTCGAGCAGTTCACCAATTGATAATCAGCCAATGAGACAGTAGCGCTGGTAGGGTTATAGATTTCCAGAGCCTTATTGTAACTACCACCTTCAATATACTCCGAGAAGAATAAAGTCGGCGGCATGGGTATTTCGGTCACATCATCGATATAAAGTGTATCGTTAATGTCGCTGGTAGTTTGCAGTTGGATACTTTCGATAGTAACGAAATCGGTTGATGTTATGGCACCATCGCCGGTAATCCAACCAGTAACGCTTGCCGTTGCCAGATCAATTTCAACCCATTCCCAATCGTCCACAGCGGCTGTGGCCGTCATCCAAGGACCAGCTTCGTAGCCACTGCCACCAGCACCCTGGTCATAAATGACAAATCTGAATTCGACGTTAGGGTTGTGAGCTCTCAGCCAAAATCCAATTTTGGAGTCAGGAGCGTAATGTTCTGTTCGATTAGACAATCGTACGAACCAGCCACCAGTTGTACTGGCGTTATCGAGCAAAAGCAGTTTACCAGATGACAAGCCATTCTTGGCATAATCAGTGGAAACTGCGAATGTCGATGCATCGGCGGCGGTGGTGGACCCAGAATAATTGGGGTCTTGCCAGCCACCGATATTAGTCTCAAAATCGTTAATTACCGTTCCCTGAGCCATTACAAAGGTCAGAGAAAGCAATAGTATTAACAATTTTTTCATTAGTTATTCTCCTTTTGTTACACGCTTTAGGTTCTTAATCCAATTATGCTTTTTTAAAACCGCAGGTAATATTCCCAAGGTTTAATTTCCGGAAAAAGCGTCATGGGCCAAATGAACGCTTGGTAAATTCTCTCTCGGAACACAAGCTACCACAAAAAAATCAGAATTCAAATTGAAAATCATACGCCCAATCGACTGATTGTCAATCGCCCGCTTTGCTGTAACGGAATACAGATACCAGTTCATCATTTATAATATTCTTTAATGGTCAAATTTGAAACCCCACAATTGGTAACTCATAGCAGAGTTACGTCTTGTCGCGCTGAATTTAATTGCTGGTTTTATATTTAGCAATATGGAAAAGTCAACTTGATTTTTAAACGGCATTTCAATTTTCGACCAAGATCGCGTGGATGTTTTTAAAACCATTTTTCGTTTTTCAACTCCTTCTAAAATATCACCGAAACTCCCAGATGCGAGACCGGGTCGAACAGGCCGAATTCCTGCAGGGCGTAATCAACGCATAACGACAGGCCGCCGGAGTAGACTTTAACTCCACCACCCAGAGTCAGCCCTTCTTCGCTGTCGGTATTGCCCAGGGAACGGTAGCCGCCGCGCAGAAACAGTCGCTCATAGAAGGCTGCTTCAAATCCCAATTGAGCCGATTCGACATCATCGCTGGGGATAAAAGTATCCAGCGCCAGCGATAACCGCAGATTTTGCCGGGAAATTATATCCGTCGACAGGCCGACCCGGAAGAACAGCGGCAGCGGCCAGGCATCGGTTTTCAATTTGGCGACAATCGTCTCATTATGCCCCTCGCTGGTTTCGTCCAGATCGATTTTACGGAACAGATCTTTCCCCTCCATCGTCATGTCCGGGCCGAAATTCGAGATACTCATTCCAATCCGGTAGCCACCTTCCGATGATCTGTATAATAGTCCGACATCCAAGGCGACGGCCGATGCTTTTTCGTTGTGAATCTGGTTCACGATGTATTTGGCCGCCCCGCCGATCGAAAACTGGTCCGTCAGGTTCCGGGAATAGGCCAGGGCGCTGACCATATCACTGGCAGTCCAGTACAGGTCGGTGCCGTCCTGGTTATAGAGATCGGTGATTTCCTCCCGACCGTAATCCACCTGGGTCAGATAAAACCCGATTGAACCGGACCGGGATATGTTCAGCACGGCGGCGGCGAAATTGATATTGGTATCGACCAGCCAGTTGGTTTTGGCAAACATGGCTTGGTTGCCGGTGAGACGGGATAGCGCCCCGGGATTAATTATCATTACCGCGGCATCGCCGGCGATTGAGGTGCTGGCACCGCCCATTCCGAGACTGCGGGGGCCGACGCCGATCCCCAGAAAATTACTGGCCGTTGTTCCGACTTTTGACTGTCCTGACAACAGCGTTGAGAGAATGGCAATTACTATTAGCTTTTTCATTTTATCACCGCAAACTTTCCGGATTGTTTACCGCCTGCAGGAGAATCTACGATATAGAAATAAACTCCGTAGGCGATGTCCAGATTCTCCTTGGTCTTCAGGTTCCAGACCAGGGTTCCATCATGAATATCATTGGTCGCGTCCAGGGTTTTAAGATGTTGCCCTCGGGCAGTAAAGATATGAACTCGGGCATCGCTGGGGACATTGTTGAAATAAATATTCCTGGTACCCCGCCCGCTGGTGATTCCGGGTGGCAGGGGTGCCTCGAATTCATGGGCGGAGTAATAGGGATTGGGAACAACCCGGACCTCATTTTTCCAGATTTTAGTGTTTTTAACCTCGGCTGTCGGCCTGGGTGTTGTAAATGAATAGGTATCACCCTTTCGGAAAGCCTTGGTTTTGGCGATGAAGAGTGTGTCGCTGGTGCCAAAATCCAGTTCCAGTGTATCGCTATGGCTTTGTCGCAGGGTGAATATTACGCTCCAGGTATAAATTGGTTTGCCGGAGGTATCGTTTTCAAAGAAATAGATGATATCAAGAGGATCGATTATACCTTCGCGACCGGAAAAGGATATCAAATAATCGTCATAGAACAGGTACGGTACTTCAATATTATTCGTACGGTCGATGACCCTGAAGTTGGTTTTGGAACCACCGGTCGAATCGAGCTTCTGGGTGAACAGATAGGTGTAGAGATTATATGATTGTCCAAAATCCGGATCATCGGAGAATACGACCATATAATCGCTGGGCATTTTGGTGGCGATTACTTTGTTGTTGAACAGGTTCTGGGTCGAAACGTTGAACAGATAGGTTGAATCCGGATAATTTTTCTCCCAGCCGGTCCCGAATTCATTAGTCCACCAGTATGATAATGAATCAATCGTGTTAATGCTCCAGTGGTTATTGAAATTAATTCGTACACCATCGAAGACTTCCGAATCCAGTGTTTCCGGGACATAAGGAGTTTTGTTGGCATTGGTCCAGGTGGATTTATGCATATAGGGGCTGTTTTTTACCGGGTAGTATTCGAATTCGATGGTGTAGTCGTCCTTGCCAAGTGCATCAGGGAACGCACCGTGAATCCGGCCCAACTCGGTATCAACGATATAATTATTGGCTGAAATAACTGCTCCCAGACTATTGGTTATAGTAATACTGCCGGGAATCAGATTTTCATAGGGGACCTTTACTACCAGCGTATCATTAGCAGTGAAGTCATAGCTGATCTTATCCAGATTACGCACCGAATAGTAGGTGGTAAGACTAATATATTCATTGCGGTCCAAACAATCCAGGTTCGGTTCCCCCTGATCGGGGATACCATTCAATTCGGTCCCGTCACTGTCGTTGGTGCCTGCCACACCATCGCTGCCGACATCATGAAGATTAGGGTCCCAGTCACCGTTATTATCGACGCCATCGGTGGATTGATCCAGAAATGTGACTTCATAGGTGTTTCCTGTCAGTGCCTGATCATCGACAACCTCCACGGTGAAACTGCCGGTGGCAACACTGCTCACAGTAGTTACCGGGATGGTGTCATTCAAAGTGTAACCGGCGGACTTGGATGATGGTGTCACAACGGCCGTGTTTTTATCGGTGATAATTTCACCGGAGGGCAGCACCGATATGAACTTGGTATTTTCTGCCGGGAAAATATCCTTGTCTTGTTCGCCGGTATCATAGGCAACCAGGGCATAGTAGTAGGTTCGCCCATTCTGGACATCCTGGTCAACATAGCTATGCTGCAAACCGGTATTATCGCCCAGGAAGAAGCTGTAGCCCTGAGATTCCTGGAACAATAGTTCGGAGGGGTAGAAATAATCCGGATAATCATCATCCAAATCGAATTGAGCGATCGGGGAGTATCCTTCGATAATACCATGTGCATTAGTGATATTGCGGACGTCATTGAAGTTCGCATCAGTTGCCCGGTATAACTTGTAGCCTTGGAAATCCTTTTTCTTGGTAATCGGGTCAATACTGGTCTCGGCCACTCTATCCCAGTAAAGCGTCACAACACCGTCCCCGGCTTTAGCTGTCAAAGTCGGTTTCAACGGTGGTGGCGGGAAACGGTAATTGTTATTGTAGATATTCTGGACAGTTCGCTTATTATCAAGCAGTTCTGCAAGATCGCGGCCATAAACCAGGGCCAGCGAGAAGCGTTCGGTCTTACCGGCCAACAAAGGGAAATAACCCGAACCATAGATAAAGTCGCCATCTTCACCGGCGATCGGTACGCCATCCTGAATTGAATTTGGCGTATCAAAAAATCCAGGGTGTAATTTTTCCCATAGCTGCTCATCGAAGCGCATGGGGAATTCGCCGGCGGGTGTGAAGTAATCAAAACTGGTCAGACCGATCTGGTCCGATTCATCCACATCGGTTCGATCAAAATTTGGTTCGCCGGGAGTCGGTACGCCATCAGCCTCACCGAAGTCGTGAGTATCGGGAATTCCATCAACACCTACGTCGTCGTACTCCGAATTCCAGTCACCGTCATTGTCGATGCCGTCATCCCGTTTCTCATCAATTAGTGGATTAGTAGTTCCCAGATCATTGATGTAATCGATATAAGCGCGCGGATTTTCAATATCAAATAAAATTTGTCCATCTTCGTCAACACGGCGTTGACGATAATGCAGGAAATAGTTCTCATCAATCAAACCATCAAGATCATTATCGATCCCATCAAAGGCATTATCGGCGACTACTTCCTTACCATTGGCGCCAATAATCGGGTTACCTTCAGCCAGTTTAGTGACTCCGGGGGTAATTGTCACCGTTAAACCGCGCGTTTGTACCGGCACTGGGTTGGCATCGGCAATCGTATAAGTGGTCCGTTCATAATTATTATCAATTAAAACGATTACATCACCGACATTGATTACCGTAGAGTCAAAATCATCTTCGGTAAATAGCGGCGCGAACCCCAAGCCCTCAATCGAATTATAATCACCGTCATTATCGATCCCATCGAAGGGGTTGCCAGGACTTTCCAGAAAGGCGTAACCAACCATGCCGACATCACCGACCCATTTGGCATTGCGACTGGCGTTGTTGTCAAAATCGCCGGTATAGGTGATATCATCGTTCACATCGAAAAAGGACCAGTCATCGTCGTACTCACCCCGGTCTTCGGTACTGGTCACACCAACATAGGTACCGACCAGCATACCGAAGGATATCTTGGAGTAGTCATAGGTGCCCTCATTGGTCACTTCATACAGCCAGAAAATGCAGTCCTGGGCCAGGAACTGCTGCCATTGCATCCCACGGACGGCTACTTCCAAACCGAGTCCATTTCTGGTCAGGTTCTGAGAATCCGGTTTGAATTCCACATTCCATTCGTTGAATTCGGGGAAATTGAATTCCTCATCGTTGTTGTCGTCCATGACGAAATAACTTTCCTGCTGGATATTCTGCAGGTCCTTGCCGAAATAGCCATTCCAGGAACCGGCCCAGCCGGGATCATCAGGATCATCCTGTTTGTCGGGCCAGAGCGGGGGCCAGGTGGTAAAATCGGTGCTCATGGCGATCCGCTCCTGGGTTTCGTTCAAATAGCCGGGAACTGGTTCAAACGACCAGGCTTTTCCGGTCGGCGATTCTTCAAAACCACCGGTGATCGGGCGACTGACCGGCGGAACGATCACCGAGTGGAATGTAACCGGTTGACCGCTGGTGTCAAGCGCTGTTACCTCGGCGCCGATCAAAGGGCTGACATCGCCGATATAACCATTATTATCATTGATCCAGGCGCCCCGAGGACCGGCATCAGCAGGCTGACCGATTACACCCCAGTTACCGAATACGGTTCGGACCAGGTTGCCGTTGTGGATACCAGTACGTCGAAATTCACGACCGGATTTGGTCTGGGAAAAAATTATCTGGGCATTGATGCCAAGGATTATCAGGGCAAGCAGAAATCGGGTTGAATTATATCGCATAGGTGACTCCGATTTCAATTTTTCTGGGATTGGAATAATAAGTTTCATTACGATACCACTCCTCAATGGTATTAATGATCTCGGGCGGATTGGTCTTCATCGCCCGGTTAATTTCGATTGTTTTATCGGCAACACCGGAATCATCATACACAGTCGTTTGATTTAGATGATCAAGCAGGTTGAAGACCCGCAGGAAAATAGTCATATTATTGTCAAATAGCGGCGGTCGATAGTAGCAGCGAAAATCCACATTCCAGGTGACCGGCCGGCGGGCTGAATTCTGTACCAGCGAAGAAATATCCTCAACCGACTCCGGTGTGTAGGGCAAACCGGAACCGAACTGGGCAATTGTGCTGCCCCCGAAGTATTTTGCGGCGTAACTGGCCGATAGATTCACGGTGTGAGTCTGGTCCCAATTTAACGGTATCATCTGCACTTCCGGCAATTGACCCCCGGCAATCGCATCCCGGGCTTGCTCCGGGTCGGAGGCGCTGCCACGGGCGATCTGAAAGGTGTAATCAAAATTACCGGACCAGCCACGGCGCGTCTGCATCGACAGCGAGAATACAATCCCGCGGATGTAAGCAAAATCCGAATTTTCCAGCCGGCTGTAGGATGACGATCCGCCGAACATCGAAATCTGTTCCGCCTGAGTTCCGGTTAAATCACGAATATCGCGGAAGTACCCGGTAATGTCCAGAGAAATATTATTCGATATCTGTTGTTGCAGTCCTAATTCACCACTGACGGTTTTTTCCGGCCGCAAATCGGAATTACCGACAACACCGACATTTCCCGTACCCTGATCCAAATCATAATCAGGATTCTGGTACAGCAGTTCAAAGCGCGGAATCTGGAAAAAATGACCATAGGAGAAGTGAATCACACCCCTATCAGTGAAGGGGAAAGATACACCCAGCCGGGGGCTGATCTTCCATTTGGCACTGGTATCCTTGTACCAGTACTCCTGTCGCTGTGCCAGAGTCACTACGGGTTCACCCTCATCCTGAATACCGTTTTCATTTAGGTCGTAGTAACGGTTTTCCGGCCGGATCGGATTGTAAATACCGGGATCACTGGGATCGTTAAGAATTTTACCCTTGGGATCGAAATAATCAAAACGAACGCCGGCGTTAATGATCAATTCATCGAATTCAATCTTATCCTGGATGTAGGTGCTGAATTCGATCGGGCTGAAATTGTAACTGCTGGAATGGATAGTGGAATCATCCATTACAACCGGTTCACCAAGTAGACCGCCATCCCAGAAGGGATCGATCGCAATTTTATCAACTGGCGGTTGCAGATTCACATTTGAGTAAGCTAATTCATGTATCCTGTATTCGATCCCGGTTTTAATCAGATGTTTCATATTAGCTTGACTTGTTAAATCAAACTTGATTGTATTCGTAACGGTTTCCCGCTCGAAAACATTATTATTGGTTCCACCAGTTTTAAAACTGTAGGGCAGCTCTTCGGAATAGATTGAATGGACATAGTTTTCTTCTTCGTTTTTCGAATATGTCCGGTGATCATAGGTCTTATTAAATCGCGTAAATCCTATTGCGTAGAATGTTTTACTGCCAAGACTGTGGTGAAATTGTAACAACTGGGTTATGCCATGACGATAACGGGTAAGAATTCCTTCGGGATTGTATTTATAAGCCCTGTCATATTCCTGGTAAGTCACATCATCATTAATGATAGTGTATTTCAATTTCATGAAGGGTGACATTTTATACACTAGTTTAGCCTGCCAGTATTTTTTAATATTCCAGTCCATAGGAACATATTCATCCGTACCGGCAGATCCCTGGTGCACTTCCTGTAAATGCTGATATACAGAGTCAAACGCTTCCTGATACGCAATTGGATCTGATGGATTGAACGGATCGAATCCCGAACCTAATAGTTCGCTGGCAGTGACGATCGAATCGATATTTGTCAGGTATCCCAGCGTGCCAAAATCAAACGGATCCAGGTTTATTATTTCATCTCCTGCGCCTATGACAAAATATTGATATTGATCAAGAGTATCGGTATACCAATTAAAAAGAGAATTAGGACGGAACAAATCCCGACCTTCATAAATCCCTTGATAGTAAATCATACGACCACTTAAATAGTAGAATAATTTATCGTGTATAATACTCCCTTCTATATTAGCTTCAATATTCTTTGATGTCAGGGGGTTGAAATAACCCACATTCATGAAAATATCATCATGACTGGAGTAAAAATCACCACTGTATGCTGTAATGGAACCACCAAAATCATTGGATCCATCTTTAGTAATAATATTTACAATGCCACTCATTGCCTGTCCGTATTCGGCATTAAAGGCGCCGGATATCAATTGCATTTCCTCTACGGCACTTTTATTAATATCGACAACGGTTCCGCCGTCGTAAACATCGGTGACCGGTACACCATCGATCCAGAAGGATACTTCACCGGACCGACCCCCACGGAGGTGACCATCAACGTAACCGGCCTGCAATTCCAGAGCTTCCGAGATCTCCGTGACCGGCAGCTTATCAAAATCGGATGAATTGACCACCGCCGTCGATGCCGTCAGATCGCGCTTGATTAACGGTTTCTCGGCGACAACTGTTACTTCTTGCCCCAAAAGTACCTCGGTAGGCAGGGCAAAATCGGCATCAGTGGTAAACCCGGATGATACCTCTACACCGGTCAACCTCATCGGGGTGTAGCCGATCATTATCGCTTTCAGGTTATATATCCCCGGCGGGATATTGATTACATAATAATTACCGTCCAGGTCGCTGGCGGCACCCAGGCCAATATCTTCAACGATGATATTACAGCCGATCAGAGGCTCTCCGGTTGCGGCATCAACTGCCCGGCCAGATACTTTGCCGGTTGTTTCCGCCATTGACTGAGTTACTAATGTCAGCAGCAGGATCGCTTTCAGACTGGTATTGATAAGAGCTATTTTTTTCATATGCTATTTCTGAATATTTTTGCAGATTTACCGGGTAAATCGCTGGTAATGGAGGCTTCGCCGCAGGAACTGAACAGCAGTTGCCATTCCCCGGGCTTGATTAATTTACGCGGTATTTTGTTTTTATTATTCCGGCTGTTGAATACAGCCCGGATTATTTCATTATCGGTTTGACGTTGAAAAGCGAACAACCCGGTCGAATTATCGGCCAGGATTGTTGTATAGGTTCCGCGCCGCAGGGCCGGGTGATCCCGGCGCAGTTTGGTCAGTGTCTGGTAAGTGGAGAATAAATCCTGATTCACGGTTACGGCATCCCGGGGCCGGCTGAAATTGCAGTCATCGAGTCGGTCGCAGGGGTGAGCAGTCTCGTCGGTGTAGGCGAATTCTTCCCAGACCATCGATTTCCGACAGTCGGGATCATCGGCGCCCCACATTCCAACCTCGTCACCATAATATATATAAGGTGCACCGACATATGTAAACTGGAATGCAATGATTGTTTTTATGATCTGCAGCTCGGCCGCATTCGGTTTGCGGATGTCAAACTCACGGTTGTACTGCAGATTATTGGCATGATCGATCCAGCGATCGGGATTGACGACCGCCGAGCCCAGCCGTTCCATATCATGACTGCCCAACAGATTCTGCAGGGCATAAGCCGTTTCCGGCCGATACTCCCGGCGGACCGCCGCCAGTAGATTATCCAGTTCGCTGGCGCCGATCTGCTGGTCGCGGTCGATGAAAAATTTGAACATGGCATCGGCGAAGCGGTAATTCATCACAGCGTCAAAGGTATCGCCGGTCAGCCAGGGGGCGGCGTCGAACTGCACATTGTTCCAGTAATCCTCCCACCAGATTTCACCAGTCAGGTAGGCCTCGGGATTGATCGATTTGACCCAGCCGCTAAACAGGCGCCAGAAATTAAGCTGGACCCGCTCCGCCACATCCAGGCGCCAGCCGTCGATACCATCACTTGGATCACCATCGCCATTGGGATCGCCCCAGCGTTTGACGACATTGTGAATATGTCCCCGAACCGGCTCCAGCGGACCATTTTCATCCTGCCGGAAAGCAGGCAGATCGGCCACGTAGCCGGTGTAGCGCAGGGTATCTATTCCAGGCATGGCCAGATAAGCCGGTAAGGTCTGAAAATCATTCAGATGGGAAAGGTCTGCACCCGGTGAGCCTTCAATATTGAACCAGTTATAATAGGGACTGTCGACGCCGTTGGCGATGACATCCCGGAAGGCCCAAAAAGTCAATCCCACATGATTGAATACACCATCGATAATTATCCGCATGTCACGCCGGTGAACTTCCGCGATCAACTTCAGGAACAGGCGGTCGGCGGCTGTCCACTGCCAGGTGGCGGGATCGTGGGGATTTTCTTGTGCCACCAACAGCGCATCGCCTTCCGGGTCGGGACCGAAAAACCGGTCAACATGGTGGTAGCTCTCGGTTCCGTACTTATGAGAAGAAGGAGACTGGAAAATCGGATTAAGGTAGATCGCGTTGACTCCCAGAGTTTGCAGATAATCCAATTTGTCGATGATCCCCTGCAGGTCGCCCCCGTACCGCCTGATCTGGAATTGATAGTTAAACGGTTGACCGTTTGCTTCCTCCCAGGGCTGGAATTGATACCAGTCGGAAGTCCAGGGCGATACCTGCCATTCGCTCTGCCGGTCCCAGGGCCAGGTTCCCACCAGCGATTCCAGGGTCGGGTCATTGGTCGGATCACCGTTATAAAAGCGCTCGGTAAAAATCTGATACCAGATTGCGTCCGCCGACCATTCCGGCGGGTTCTGGGACAGCGCACAAGAAAATAATACTAAGATACTGGGTAATATTAAACGCATCAATAATCCGGTATTTTAGTTAACGAATTTTGTATTAAATTTGGTAACTCACATATGAGTTACGCACCGGATATTATGGCGATTTGATTGATCCGGCAACAATTTTTGTTACTAAATTTCACAAGGAGTTAAATCTAATAATTGGGTTCATTTATCATGAGTAAATCGGAGAAGGCGATCGTTGACATACTGACGGAATTCGGTTTTACCATGAACGCCTGCAAGACCTATATTTCGTTGCTTAAGAATTATCCGGCCACTGGTTATGAAATCAGTACCCGGGCCGGTATTCCGCGCTCGGCGATCTATTCGGTCCTGAATCGTCTGCAGAATCACGGTCTGGTGAATGTGACCGGTCAGGAACCAAAACGTTACGTCCCGATCGCACCGTCGGCCCTGATCGAGTTTCTTGATCAGTCCCACCAGAACCGGCTGGAAGACCTGAGGGTCGCTATCGACAAGCTGGACACCGATGAAGAAGCCTTCGATTTTTGGCATTTGCACGGGTACCGCAATTTGATCCTGAAAATGAGCGAAAGCATCAAGAACGCCGAGCGCAAGATCTTTCTCAGTATCTGGCCCAAGGATATGGCCATGATTATCGACGACTTGAAGGCCGCCGGGCAGCGCGAGGTGGAAATCTTTCTGTTCAGTTTTTGCGCCCTCCCGGATTCCGGCGCCACCAAGATTTCCTACGGCCTGAACGAGTCGGATTTACTGGAAATCTGGAATCCCAAGGTTATTCTGGTAGTGGATCAGGCAATATCAATCATGGGCAGCACACTGGATGTCTCCGGCAGTAAGGCGATCTGGAGCAAAAACCGGGCGATCACCGAAATCGCCACCAATCATATCGTACTGGATATCACACTGGCCGGCCAGCGGTTGGGACTCGATGTCAATCCGATCACCCAGAAGATGATGCGCCGGGGGGATATCCAACTGGACAAACTCTTACAGTCCGCCGGTATCTGACCGGCCGCGGCGATCACTGTTCAACGGCCTTTTCCGGTCTGCTCGACTGCATTCGATCCTGAGGGGGAATTTCCGATAATTACGATGAGACTCAGCCATGAACGAAAACAACACCAGCACTATTCTCGGTAAATATAACCTAAACATCGGCGACGTCCTGGTCATTGAACACCGGGAGTGGCGGATTGCCGAGGAGCGCAACCAGGAAGTCATTTTATATCGTGAGGGAATTGACGGCAGCAGTCGCATATATGCCCTCAGCGAAGACCTGTTAATTAAAATATTAGAGGATCAGCCCCGATAGATGAAGAAAGTTCAGTTTATCTTTGGAATACACAACCACCAGCCGGTTGGGAATTTTGATTTCGTTTTCGAGGAGGCTTTTCGGAAAAGCTATCGGCCATTTATCGACGTACTGGAGCGACATCCCGGGATTTCCATGGCGATTCACTTCAGCGGTTGTCTGATTGAATGGCTGGAAGTTCATCATCCCGAATACCTTGACCGGATCGCCGCCCTGGTCCGGCGCGGTAATATCGAGATCATGGCGGCCGGATTTTATGAACCGATCCTGGCGATTATTCCCGACCACGACAAGCTGGGCCAGATCAGGAAAATGTGCGACTTTATCGAACGACGCTTTGCTTACCGGGCCCGCGGCGCCTGGCTGACTGAGCGGGTCTGGGAGCCCCATCTGGCCAAGCCGATCCGGGAAACCGGAATCGAATATATAACTGTCGACGATTATCATTTTCTGGCCAGCGGAAAAGAACTGGACGATCTGACCGGCTATTTCAATACCGACGAGCAGGGTTATACGGTTGGTGTTTTCCCGATCAGTCAGCGTCTGCGCTATGCCATGCCGTTCAAGGATCCGGAGGCGACCGTCGAAATCCTGCGTGAGTATGCCACCGAAGATGGTACGAATGTGATTGTGATGGCCGATGACGGCGAGAAATTCGGTCTCTGGCCCGGCACTTTCGATTCCTGCTATGGGCCCAATCAGTGGCTGGAACGGTTTTTCCGGGCGCTGGAAAAAAACAGCGACTGGATCACAACCACCACTTTCAAGGAATATTACCGCAACCACCCGCCACGGGGACTGATATTTCTGCCGACCATCAGTTATTTTGAGATGAGCGAATGGACGCTGCCGGCCGAACAAGGCCAGCGTTTTACCGGACTGGTAGAACGATTCGGCCATAATGGTACGTTGGAAAAGGTACGGCCATTCCTGCGGGGCGGGACCTGGCGGAATTTTCAATCGCTGTACGATGAATCGAACTGGATGCAGAAACGGATGACGGAAGTCTCATACCGCCTGAATGCGGCGGCGGCGAATGGTCGACTGACGGGACCGATCCTCGAGCAGGCCCGTGACGATCTGTGGCGGGCCCAGTGCAACTGTGCCTACTGGCACGGCGTTTTCGGGGGACTTTATCTGCCCCATCTGCGGCATGCGATTTTCACCCACCTGAATGCCGCCGAGGCCGTGCTGGACGCCGAACTTGGACCCGACTGCCAGCCCCGGGATATCGATCGTGACGGCGCCACCGAGTACTGCCTGCAATCCGCGGCGATTAAAATCATTGCCAGCACCGCTGGCGGCGCTCTGAAGGAATTCGACCTGTTGCCGCAACGCTTTAATCTGCTGAATACGATGCGCCGCTACCCTGAAAGTTACCATTCCAAAATCGGCCAGGTGCCGACGGGTGCGGCCAACAGCGGATCGATTCATGATCAGATCATGACCAAAGAAGCCGGGCTGGAACACTATTTGCACACTGATCCCTGGCCGCGGCGAATGTTGCAGGATCATTTCCTGCCTCCGGGGCTGTCCGTCGGTGACTTGCGTTCGGTGATCCCCGAACAGGGCGATCTGATCGGACGAAATTTCCGGGCCGATCTCAACGGCGCGATCACACTTACCGGCACCGGACAGGCTTTTGAGATCCCGGTCGAGGTCCGAAAAATAATTACCCTGGTCGATAATACCGTAACGGTTCATCTGGAGCTGGTAAACCGGGGTACCAGGCACCTGGCGGGAGTATATGCCAGCGAACTGAATTTCGCCCTGCTGGGCGGTCATACGCCGGATCGTTACTATGAATTCGATGGTGTCCGGCCCGGCGACGCATTTCTCAATGGCGAACACAGCCTGAGCGCCTGCCGGAAAATCGCCATCGTCAATGAATGGGATCGCTTCCGGGTGGAAATTGCCTGGCCGGCGGCGACCGACATCTGGTGTTTCCCGGTGGAGACGGTGTCCATGTCCGAGGCCGGCTTCGAACGGGTCTACCAGAGCTCAGTGGTCATGCCGCACTGGGACCTGGCGCTGGCGCCCGGTGAGCAGCTTGCTTTACAATTTGCGGTTACGCTTGAAACGCTATAATAACAACACACTTAAGGTACCCATGTATAAAATCGCATACTTCAGCGCCGAAATCGGTATTTCTTCCGGTTTGCCCACCTACAGCGGCGGGTTAGGCGTATTAGCCGGTGATCATCTGAAAGCAGCGGCGGACGCCGGCATTCCCATCTGCGCCGTCACCCTGCTGTACAAAGAAGGCTATTTCAAACAACGGGTGGACGAGGAAGGTCAGCAGTCGGAAACCTATCCCCGGTTCGATCCGGACCCGGTGATGAAAAAAGTCCCGGTCGATATTACCCTGCCGCTGAGCGGCCGGTCGGTGACAATCCGTGCCTGGCAGTACACGCATCAGGGAATCAATGGTCATGCCGTGCCGATCTATCTGCTGGATACCGATGTGGATGAAAACCAGCCGGAAGATCGTTCGATAACACTACGGCTGTACTCCGGCGATAAAAATCATCGCATTCTTCAGGAAGCGATTCTTGGTTTCGGCGGGATCCGCCTGCTGGAAAAACTGGGCTATGGCGATATTGAGACCTATCATATGAACGAGGGACACTGCTCGTTTCTGACCCTGGAATTGCTGCGCAAATTCCAGGGCAATGAAGCAGAAGTACGGCGCCGCTGTGTTTTTACGACCCACACGCCGGTTCCGGTCGGTCACGATCATTTTGCCATGGAACGCTGCAAAAATCTTCTGGACGGCCTGCTTCCCGACGATCTCAAATTACCTTCGCTGGTCCAGAACAGCCGGCTGCACATGACCGAACTGGGGCTCTATTTCAGTCGTACCGCCAATGGTGTCTCCCGTTTGCACGGGTCCGTGGCCCGGGAGCAATTCCCCGCCTTTGCCATCGATCATATTACCAATGGCGTCTATCATAACTACTGGATCGGTAAACCATTCCGCGAGTTATATGATGATGTATTGCCGGGCTGGCGGAGCGATCCGGGACTGTTGCTGAATATCGGCCAGGTGCCGGATAAGGAAATTCTGACCGCCCACCGGTCCCAGAAACAGTTCCTGCTGGGATATGCCAATTCCCAGACCCAGAAAGCACTGGCACTGGATGTGCTGACAATCGGTTTTGCCCGCCGGACCGCGACCTATAAACGGGCCAATCTGATATTCAGCGACCTGGAACGGTTGGTAAATATCGGCCGGGGAAAAATTCAGATCGTATTCGCCGGCAAAGCCCACCCGATGGACGATCAGGGCAAGAGCATCTTACGAGAAATCGTCGGCAACGCCAATCGTCTGTTCGGGAAAGTCAAGGTCGTCTTCCTGGAAAATTACAATATATGGCTGGGCCGGTTGATCACCTCCGGTGTGGATGTCTGGCTGAACACGCCGGTCCGCCCGCACGAGGCCTCCGGGACCAGCGGCATGAAGGCTACACTCAACGGTATTCCCAACCTTTCCATCATGGATGGCTGGTGGGCCGAGGCCTGCGAAGACGGCGTCAACGGCTGGGCCATCGGCGGCAATGAAAATTCCAGCGACAGTCAGGATGCCGATTATCTTTATTCAGTGCTGGAGAACAAGGTTATCCCGGCCTATTATGGTGATCGCAGCCAATGGTTGCAGTTGATGCGGGCCGCCATCAGTACCGGAGTGCAATTCACCGCCAATCGCATGGTGGCGGAATATTCCACCAAATTATACCGGATACCGGGAAAATAAATTGGGCTCTGACACAGCCGGCAATACCAGGAGTAAGCACCCGCGTAGGGACGATTCATTAAATATTTTGAACAACATGCCGGTAAACCTGTAAGTTAGGTCATGAAAATCCTGTTTGCCGCCGCCGAAGTCGCCCCCTTTTCCAAAGTCGGAGGATTGGCCGATGTGGCCGGGGCGTTGCCGTGGGAATTGGCCCGCCGCGGGCTGCAGGTTCAGGTAATCTCGCCCATGTATAAGCAGATCGATTGCGTCCGGCATGAAATCACCAAAGTCGGGGTCACCGGTTCGGTGCGGCTGGAACAGACATCCCATCCCTATGAAATCGCCAAGTGCACCAACGTTGACAATCCATATCTGGAGTGTCTGTTTGTTCATAACCGGTTTTTCTTCGGGCGGCAAGGGATATACACCCAGCGGAACGGCGAAGGCTATCTGGACAATAATGCCCGGTTCATTTTTTTTCAGAAAGTGCTGGTCGATCTGATCAGGCGGGGAATCCTCAGGCCCGACCTGATTCACATCAACGATCATCACACCGCCTTGCTGCCGTTCCTGCTGGACAGTCACAGACTGGCGCTGCCGGCACTGTTGACGGTCCACAATTTCCAGTATCAGGGCCAGTTCGGCCGCGACGAACTTTCCCTGTTTGGACCGGAAGAACAGCAGGCGCTACTCAATCTTTATCCGCCGGACATGACAGTGTTCAACGCTCTCGAACTGGGTATCCGTAAGGCGAATCATGTCAACACGGTCAGTCCTACCTACGCCCGGGAATTGCTAGCCGACCCGGAACAGGCCTTCGGTCTGCAAGCGACACTGAAACAGCACCGCAATAAATTTTCCGGCATCCTGAACGGAGCCGATTATTCTTACTGGAATCCCGCCTACGATCGGTTTATCACGGCCAATTACGGCATTGATTCAATCCCCCGGAAGCAGCAGAATAAAAAATCCCTGCTGGAACGCTGCGGTCTGCCGGCCGATCCCGACACCGCTGTGCTCGGCTCCATATCACGACTGGTGGAATCCAAGGGCTTCGACCTGATTCTCGATAGCATGGGGCGCTTGCTGAGTCTGCCGGTCCGCCTGGTATTTCTCGGTACCGGTTATCAAGTCTACCAGGATCAATTGCGGGACTGGGCTGAAAAATATCCGGAACGGATTGCATTCAATATGGCTTATGATGAACCATTGGCCCATCTGATCGAGGCTGGCGCCGATCTGTTCCTGATGCCGTCGCGCTTCGAGCCCTGCGGCCTGAACCAGATCTACAGTCTCAAATACGGCACGCCGCCGATCGTCCATCGTACCGGCGGGCTGGCGGATACGGTCAGCGACTGGGACGGCACGGAAGGTAACGGTTTTGTGTTCGCGGATTACTCCGGCGATGCCCTGCTGCAGGCGGTCCTGCGGGCGGTCACCGTCTATCGCGAGCATGCAACGGATTGGGAACAATTGATCCGCAACGCCATGACCGCCGATTTTTCCTGGGAAAAGGCGGCATCTGATTACATGGAATTATATCAATCGATAATTGATCAGGGGGCTGCACATGCGTGAGCGCTCGCGGCTGGATGCGATCATCATGGGTGGCGGCCGCGGCGAGCGGCTGTACCCGTTGACCATGGACCGGGCCAAGCCGGCCGTTTCGATCGCCGGTAAATACCGGTTGATCGATATTCCGGTCAGCAATTGCATTAATTCGGGGATCAAGAATATCCATATTCTCACCCAGGTCAACACTGCTTCCCTGCACCGGCATATTTTTCAGACCTACAAATTCGACATGTTCACCGAAGGCAATATCGAGATTCTGGCGGCCCAGCAGACCCTAAAGGAAGCCAACTGGTTTCAAGGAACGGCCGACGCCGTCCGGTCCTACTGGGAGCGCTTCGCCAAGTTGTCCGCCAGCCATTTCCTGATCCTGGCCGGGGACCATCTCTATTCCATGGATTACAGCGAGTTTTACCGTGCTCATCTGGAGAGCGGGGCCGAGGTAACGATTGCCGCGATGCCGATCCCGGTGGAATCGGCTTCCCGGTTCGGGGTGCTGCAATGCGACGAGGAGGGGGTCGTCCGGCGTTTCGTGGAAAAACCCGATGATCCGCAACTGATCCGGGAGCTGGCTGTCAAATGCGATGACAATGATTGCGTTTTGGGATCGATGGGAATTTATATCTTCCGGAAAGACATTCTTGGGCAGGCGCTGAAGTTCGCCGGCAATGATTTTGGGAAAAATATCATTCCGGCTTGTTTGAAAAATTTTCGCACAACTGTTTACCGGTTTAATGGCTACTGGGAAGACATCGGGACGATCGGTTCATTTTTCGATTCCAGCATCGCCCTGACCGACGATAAACCGGCCTTCAGTTTTTTCGATGTGATCAATCCGATTTATACCCGGCCGCGGTTTCTGCCGGGCAGCCGGGTGGAAGGCGCGGAAATCAGCCGGTCGATCATCAATGAGGGTTGCCTGATCGGCAGGGCGCGGATCAACCGCTCGATTCTGGGGGTGCGTAGCGTCGTCAGTGATGACGTCGAATTCGATCAGGTCTATATGATGGGGGCCGATATTTTCGAAAATCGGTCCATCGATAATGCCAAAATAGCGCTGGGGGTCGGGACCGGATCGGTTCTGAAACGGGTGATTCTGGATAAGAACGTGCGGATCGGGAAAAATGTACGGCTGGAGAATCGTGATCGCCTGGAACGCACGGAAAATGAATATTGCTGCATCCGCGATGGAATCATCGTCGTCCCGAAAAACACCGTCATACCGGATGGTACGATAATCTGAGGACAAAGAGCAAATTTAACGGTTCGGCGGCGACCGGACCAAATTGGGGTTAGCAGGACAAGGAGCAAAGCAATGCACGCAATCGATTATGTTATCGTTGGCATTTACCTGCTGGCAATCGTGCTGGTGGGGCTGTACCTCCAGCGCAAGGCCGCGGAGGGGATTGACAGTTATTTTCTAGGCAACCGCGATCTGCCGTGGTGGGCCCTGGCGTCTTCGGGTATGTCTTCCAACCTGGATATCAGCGGTACGATGATCATCGCCGCCCTGATTTATGCCCTGGGAGCCAAAGGTTTTTATATTGAAATCCGCGGCGGCGTCACGCTGATCATGGCATTCCTGATGATCTATATGGGTAAATGGAACGCCCGCTCGAAAGTAATGACCCTGGCGGAATGGATGGAACTGCGTTTCGGTAAGGATACCCAGGGCCGGACCGCCCGGTTGATCAGCGCCATCAGCTCGATTGTCATGACGATTGCGATGGTGACCTATTTCGCCCTGGGCGGCGGCAAATTCCTCGACCGCTTCCTTGGTATCGAGAACTACCTGGGGCTGCCGTCGGAGTTCTGGGCCGCCACGGTGCTGATTTCGATTGCCATGATTTACACCGTCGCTTCCGGCCTGTATGGCGTGGTCTGGACCGATGTGTTTCAGGGCGCCCTGATTTTTTCGGCGATCCTGTACATGGCCGTCAAGGCCTGGGGCATCGACCTGCCGGAGGAATTCACCATTTCCATGCCGATGTTTGATGGCGGCTTTGAGCGTTTTTCCACCACCTTCAAGGAATGGTCCAGCGTGTTGCCCAAATTTACGCTGGATATCGACAACGCCTCGCAGTACTCGATTTACAACCTGTTCGGCATCGCCATCTCATTTTACCTGTTCAAGGTGATTCTGGAAGGTTCCGGCGGGACCGGTAATTACATGTTGCAGCGTTTCTTTGCGGCCAAGAACGATCGCGAGGCCGGGCTGCTCAGTGCCTTCTGGGTGTTTCTGCTGTCCTTCCGCTGGATATTTATCGGCTCGATTGCCGTAATCGGCATTTCACTGGGTGCGGCGGTGACCGATCCGGAACTGGTGCTGCCAACGGTGATCGATACGATTCCGGTCGGTATCAAAGGTTTTCTGGTGGCCGGCCTGATGGCGGCGGGCATGTCGACCTTCGATTCCACCGTCAATGCCGGGGCCGCCTACTGGGTCCGAGATATCTACCAGCTCTATATCAAAAAAGACGCCTCCCGCAAACAGTTGATGATGCAGAGCTACCTGGCTTCGATAGGCATCGTTGTCCTCGGCCTGGGACTGATGCTGGTTTTCAAGAATATCAATGAGGTCTGGGGCTGGATCACCATGAGTATCGGCTCCGGCATGTTGATTCCGATGTTGCTGCGCTGGTATTGGTGGCGGATGAACGGTTACGGTTTTGCCATCGGTACGATCTCCGGCATGGTGGTGGCGATCATCTTCAAGGCCATTTCCCCGGCCGGAGTGACCGAATACACGATGTTCATGGTTTCCAGCTCGGCTTCCCTGATCGGCACGATTCTGGGAACCCTTCTGACCAGCCCGACCGAGGATAAAGTCCTGACGGATTTCTACCGGATCACCCGGCCGTTCGGCGCCTGGCACCGTTTCCGCAACCAGCTCTCCGCCCGCGAACGCCTGGGCGTGGATGCCGAAAACCGGCGCGATATTATCGCCGTGATCATGGCCGTGCCGTGGCAGGTGGTGTTCTTCCTGTTCATGATGAGTCTGGTGTTTAAAACCTGGCTGAACGTTACGGTTCTGGGTCTGTTACTTGCGGCTTTGACCGCCGGACTGTATTTTACCTGGTTCAGGCACTTGTCCACCGAAGTGAAAATGGATCAATCGTAACAGGAAAATTGAGATTATTATGGAGCAGAAGTTGCGTGCGATTGTCTTATCAGTATTAATAGTGATAGCAATAGTCAGCGGTCAAAACGGCAGTTCCTGGACACCGACTTTTCCGGTATCCGGTGACTCGCTCATTATTACTTTTAATGCTGCTCAAAACAGCGAAATACCGGATGCCGCCACCAGTCTGGTGCTTCATTGGGGTGTCAATGAAACCAGTCATGGCGCCTGGCAGATTCCCTCCACGGATGTGTGGCCGGCCGGTACGGTTGCCTCCGGTGATGGCGCCGTCCGTACAGCGATGAACAAACAGATTGGTACTATCTGGCAAGTTACAATTCCAACCAATAGTGCCGTAGCAACGCTCCACTATGTAGTCAATACCGGGACACCTTCGGTTCCCGGTTCCTCCTGGGGACATAATACCGGTGGGACTAACTGGGATATCACTTTCCTCGAGCCGGTCTTGAATGCGGTCATCCTAGAGCCGATTGTGCAAACGTCCTATGGCCATCCGTTGCGAACACCACTGTTCGCCGAAGCCGGTGAAACGATCCCGATCGTCTGCACTGCCTACCTGGAATCATTCCCCCTGGATTCACTGTGGTTGTTTGTGGAAGATCTGCTGGTCCTGGCCGATACGACCGATACCCTGAAATACGATTTTGTGGTCGATGATCATGGTTTCGGCCCCAAGGAAATTACCTTGATCGCCAGCGATACCAAAGGCACCCGCGATACTTCCAGTATCTATATCATGGTCAACCCCGAAGTGCGCGACCGGCCGCTGCCGGCGGGAATTATCCCCGGCATCAATTATCTCAGCGACACTTCCGTGACATTGGCATTGTTTGCGCCCTATAAATCCAATGTTTATGCCATTGGCGATTTCAGTGATTGGAAAGTCGACACGACCTGTTTTATGAACCACTATCAACTGAGCGTCGACAGTACCGTGTGGTGGGTGACCATCGACGGGCTGACCGCTGGTGAGGAATATGCTTTTCAGTACCTGGTAAATGAAGAACTGCGAATAGCCGATCCCTATACCGAAAAAGTCCTCGATCCCTGGAATGACAAATATATCGATGGAACAACCTATCCCAATCTGAAACCGTACCCGGAAAATAAAACCAATGAACCGGTTTCAATTCTGCAAACCGGACAGACCGCCTTCAACTGGCAGTACAGTGACAGTTACCAGCGACCGCCCAAAGAAGAATTGATCGTTTATGAATTGCTGATTCGGGATTTCTTGGCCGCCCATGATTACAAAACCCTGATCGACACTATTGATTATCTGGAAAACCTGGGTGTCAATGCCATCGAACTGATGCCGATCAATGAATTTGAAGGCAACGAAAGCTGGGGCTATAATCCGTCTTTTTATTTTGCACCGGATAAATATTATGGTCCTGTCAACGATCTGAAGACGTTTATTGATGAGTGCCACCGCCGCGGAATTGCCGTAATCCTGGATATGGTTTTGAATCATTCCTTTGGGCAATCGTCCCTGGTGCGTCTGTATTGGGATTCGGCTAATAATCGTCCGGCTGCCAACAGTCCCTGGTTTAATCCGGTTGCCAAACATGACTTTAATGTCGGCTATGACATCAACCATGAGAGCGCCCACAGTAAAGCTCTGGTGGACCGCGTTAACGCTCACTGGATCACTGAATATCAGGTTGATGGCTACCGGTTTGATCTGTCCAAAGGATTTATGCAGACCGGTAGTTTCTATGATTACAATGCGGGGCGTATAGTTTTGCTCAAACGGATGGCGGATAAAGTCTGGGAAGTGAATAGCGACACCTATGTGATCCTGGAACACTTGGGCGACAATGTTGAAGAAAAGGAATTAGCCAACTATGGAATGCTGCTCTGGGGCAAAATGACCGTGCCCTATAATGAGGCAACTATGGGTTATCATGTTAATAACTTTGAGGAAATAATTTCAGATTTTTCCTGGGGCTATTATAAATCTCGCAGTTGGACGGTTCCCCACGTTGTAACCTATATGGAAAGTCATGACGAAGAACGGTTGATGTATAAAAACCTGATTTACGGTAATGCGGTGACCGGCTACAGCATACGGCATCTGAGTACTGCTCTGAACCGTATGAAACTCGCCGCTGGTTTTTTCCTGACCCTGCCGGGGCCGAAAATGATCTGGCAATTTGGCGAACGCGGCTACGATGTTTCCATTGATGATGGCGGTCGGTTAAGTAATAAACCGCCACGCTGGGAGTACCTGCAGGACCCGGACCGTCTACGCTTGTATAAAACGTTCCAGACTTTATTAAAACTGCGCCGGGAAAATGAAGTTTTCCGCAGCCCGGCAACAACTGTTGAATTATCATTAAACGGTAGTGATGGGAAAAAACGTATCCGGCTTTCCCATTCATCAATGAATGTAATAATTCTGGGCAATTTTGGTATGTACAGCCAGTCCATAACGCCGGATTTTTATTATTCCGGTACCTGGTACGAGTATTTCTCCGGTACCAGTCTGACGGTCACCAACACAGCCGATCCGATCACCCTGGTCGCCGGCGAACTGCGGATTTACACCGATCAGTACGTGGAACCGCCGGAACCGGGTCTGTTGGCGGTGGAACAGGCCGATTTGCCGCTGCCGGAAGAGCTGAGTCTGAATCAGAATTACCCCAATCCGTTCAACCCCGAAACCCGGATCGATTTCGCCCTGCCGGCGGCGGGACCGGTGGAACTGGCGATCTACGATCTGCTGGGCCGGGAAATCAGCCGGCTGACCGATTCCTGGCTGCCCGGCGGCAATTATTCGGTCATCTGGAACGGCCGAGCGGCCGGCGGCGATCCGGTCGCCAGCGGAATGTACTTCTATATTCTAAGGACTGAAAACAGGACGCTTTCCCGGAAACTGTTGTTGCTGAAATAATCCATTTTTATTTCAGGTTGCCGGCGGTTATTTGCAAGGACAACTCTATGGGATGTCCGACAAATAATATTAGAAATCCAGGTACTCACTCCTAATAATATTCTGTACTATTGCTCAATTTATCTGGACGATTAGCCCGTCCACCTCGACGGAAGCCTGGTCCACATAGACGGAAGAATCGTCCACCTGGACGGAAGTCTGGTCCACCTGGACGAGACAATGGTACTAATGGACGAAACGTTGGTACACCCGGATAATCCAATAATTCACATGGATGGAGTAATAATCCCTCTTTTCCATCAATCAAACAATATTGTTATTCCCGGTTATTAAATGAATATGATTTTCATGCTGTTGATTCAGTAAATTACCGTAGTGGCTCTTTTTGGGTGAAACGATCTAAATTTTTCTGAGCACAAGGCCGCTGGTGCCGGGAACCGAAGCCGAAGCGGTCAGCACCCGGCCACCGTCGGGATTGACCAAATTGCCGTCAGCCAGTACCTGCCAGTTGCCGGCCGGCAGACTAATTTTCAAATCCCTGGATTGGCCGTTCAGTGCGACCAGAAATTTATCCTTGAGGATATAGGCCAGCGCCGTCTTTTTACCCGTATCGATAAACTCGAAATCCTCCGCCGCACCATGGCGGAATTCCGGGTAGGTCTTCCGCAGGGCAATTAGATCGCGGTAGAATTGCACCAGTTCCGGATTCTGGTCCCGTTCGTCCCAGTTGAGCCAGTTGGTGGCGTTGTCCTTATTATAGGTATTATGATCGATTTGCCCGACCTGGGTATCGGGAGCGCCGGTGGCCGCCACGACCTTGCTGCGGGCCCATTCCTGGCCCTCGTGGATCATCACCGGTCCCTGGCTGGTGAGCAGGTACAGGGCCGCCAGTTTATTCAAGGCCAGTTGCCGGCCGGTGATGCGGGCGTTGGTGTCGCGGTCGCGGACGATCTCATTTTCCTGGACCTGCCCGGTGGCCAGGCGGATGAAATCGCCCATGGTATTATCATCGTGGGCTTCGAGATAATTCACCGAATGCGCGACGTCCAGATACTGACCGCCGAGTTCCCGCGGTGAACCCAGCACATAACGCCGCAGGCTGGCCGGATCGTTTTCACCTTGCCATTTGCCGAAGATGAAGCCCTGCCCGTCCCGTGGATTCTGGCCTTTCACGCCGTTGCGGAACTTATCGTTCCAGGCCGCCCAGCCGATATCGGAGAAACCGTCGGGATCGTAGCCGCCGCCCCAGGGTTCGGCGATAATGATCACGTCGGGATTGATCCTGCGGGCCTCTTTAAGAATCTGTTCGCAGGTTTCCTTGTCGATCAGGTAGGCCAGGTCGAAGCGGAAACCATCGACATGGTACTCGCTGAGCCAGTACTTAACGCTTTCCAGGATCAGCCGGCGGACAGTGGGGTCCTCGGTGCGGGTATCGTTGCCGCAGCCGCTGAGGGCCACGTACTCGCCGTTCTTATCCAGGCGAAAATATTTTTCCCGATCGATATATTTGAACGGGTGATAATCGTAATTGGAAACGTGATTGTAGACCACGTCCATCAACACGGCGATGCCTTCCTTGTGAAACTCCTTCACCATCGTTTTGAATTCCCGGACCGCCCGGCCGTCGCGGCCGTTCCAGGCGCCGGGCTGGTCGGTGCCGTCGCTGGCATAATAGGTCTCGGGCGCGAAGAAAAAGGTGGTCATGTAACCCCAGTGATTGCTGGCATAGGGATTCCAGGTATTGTAAACCGGTGCGGTCTTGTCCCGGAAGGGCACTTCCACGTTGGCGAAATCCATGGCCGGCAGCAGTTCCACGGCATTGAAACCCATGGATTTGATGTGGGCGATGCCGCCGCGCTGGTCACGATCGACCAGACCCAGGTAGGTGCCGGGCTGGCTGGCACCGGCCGTGGGATCGGCTGTCAGATCGCGGACGTGCATTTCGTAGATCACCGCGTCCCGGGGATCCAGCCGCAGCGGGCGGTCGCCTTCCCAGTCGAAATCTTCCCTGACGATCAGCGATTTGGCGACGTGGCGATAGCTGTTTTGGGTCACTGCGGCCTTGGTGTAGGGATCGGCTACGATTATCTTCGGATCGATCGGGGCGGGACCCTCCAGCCGGTAACCGTAAAGCATGCCATAACCGGTGTTTTTCATTTTCAGTTCCCAGACACCTCCCGCCTGCGGTTGCATCGGGTATTCCCGGCCGTTGCTGTCTTCCGGGGCAGTGAAGATTACCAGATAAACCTGCTGCGCTTTGGGTGCCAGCAGTCTGAAGGTGGTACTGTTCCCCCGGACAAAAGCTCCGTATGATAGCATGTTTTCCTCGTCCTTTGCGGTGCAATTGATAAGTATGGCCGTGATGGCAGTTGCCAGCAACAATTTCAGCGGGAATTTCATAATGCTTCTCTTTTAATGATTAACTCAGGTTAGAGTTACTAAATTACGGC
>JBDRBK010000029.1:0-18390 GCA_043822705.1 Fidelibacterota bacterium | reverse complement strand
GACGTTTCACGAAGGAGTTTAAAACGGAGTCTATTGAATTTGCTTTACATAGTTCCAAAGCGATGGTAGAAATTGCTGGAGATTTAGGTATCCGCCCGGAACTGTTGTACCGCTGGAAGAGCGCATACAAAGCGAATAAAGAAAATGCTTTTCCTGGTTCCGGATATTTAAGTGATCCCGATCAAGATAAGATACGCCGGTTGGAACGTGAGAACAGATCTTTACAGGAAGAGCGCGACATATTAAAAAAAGCCTTGGCCATTTTCTCCCGGCCCGACAGTCAGGCGGGAAAAACACGCCGATGAAGTACGTGTTTGTCAGAACACATTGCTCCGCATTTACGGTGGGGAAAATGTGCCAGGTATTGAAAGTAAGTCGGAGCGGATATTATGATTGGCTGGATCGGCCGGATAGCAAACAATGTTCAGAGAATAGGTTGTTGATTAAAAAGATAAAGAATATTCATGAGCGCAGTTATCGTACTTATGGTAGTCCTCGGATTACCGATGACCTGCATGATATGGGATATTTTTGCAGCCGTCCCAGAGTAGCCAGACTCATGAGAGCGAACGGAATCGAAGCCAAGACGAAGAAAAAGTACAAGGTAACAACCAACTCAGATCATTCTTACCCGATAGCATTTAATCTACTGAATCAGGATTTTTGGACTACCTCAGCCCACCGGATCTGGGTATCTGACATTACATATATCAGAACCATGGAAGGCTGGTTGTACCTGACTATTATTCTGGATCTTTACAGCCGGAAAATAGTTGGTTGGTCCATGAGCGACCGCCTGACGGCGAAGAAGACAACTATCCCAGCCTTCATCCAGGCAGTTAAACGCTACCAACCATTACCGGGTCTCATCTTTCATTCGGATCGTGGCGTCCAGTATGCTTGTGATGACTTCCGTGGTTTGCTGAATACTTTCAAAGTAATCGGGAGTATGAGTGGTAAAGGAAACTGCTATGATAATGCAGTAGCCGAGAGCTTTTTCCATACGTTAAAAACCGAACTGGTTTACCATCAGACATACCATACCAGATCGCAGGCGAAAACCAGCCTGTTTGAATACATGGAAGTATTTTACAATCGGTTCAGGAAACACTCGGCCTTGGGATACAAATCCCCGGAACAATTTGAACAATTAACTTACAAACAAGCTGTATGACTTCTCATACTGTCCGTTTTTTTGTTGCAAGATCAGCTAATTCGTCAATTGGGTAAGTCATTATTAAGCTATTACCCTTATTCCACTGAGAATCAACGTCATATTTGATCTCCTCATTGGGGAATACCATAAAATGTTCCCGTGTATTGATTTCCACCTTAATCTTGGCAGTCTGCTCCGGATCCGACTCAGCTTGAAAGCGATAATAAATTCTAAAACCATCTTTCCTTGGTTCCGTGCTGCTTTTCCCTAGCCATGGATCTATTAGTTGTTGAATGGCCTTTACAACTGGCTTGATCGGGCCGGCATTTAATTGGACAAAATCGAGATCTTCGGAGTATCGAAGAGGCTTCTTGAAGAATAGCTTGTACAAAGCGGTACCACCTCTGAATAACAGCTGATCCCGTAGAAATTCATTACCATAGATTTCTACCAACATTCGGCTAATGATCAAATCCTGCTCGATCTGAACGTCACGTTGCCAGGGGGCAATATTTTGCCATTCTGTTATGAATGCCTGTGGAATCACTCTGAATAATCTAGTTTATCGTTTATGATCAACTTCCAGCGATCGTGCTTTGGTTCTCTAAGCTTACCCTTAGAAGGATTTAAGTAGGTATAAATGGGACATTGATTTCGAATCCAACGTTCTAATACGGCTGTTCCCTTTTCAAAACCAATAACCTCAAGGAGATAACCTCCCCGTTGAATAATGGGCAGCGGGAAAGTCATGGCTACTTCCTTTAAACTAGACACAGAAAACCGTTCGACCAATTCGGATGCAACTAATGTAACATGGTCCAAACCGCCAATCCTCTGGTTAAACTGTATCATATCAAAAAATGTGGTTTCAACGGTAGAGATGTTCACATATCCGGTCAGGGTCTTACGCTTATCCGTTAGTATTGAATCCACATTCTTCTTCCGGTAGAATACTATCTTATTCTGACCATAATGAATGGTTCTTCTGGAAGGATTGGTGACTACTTGAAACACTTGCGGACTTTGATGAGCTGATCCATAAAAAGAGGCCGCGGTCAGTAATCCTATATAATAGGGTGCCCTGTAAAACTTCATTAATTCATTTATGAAACGTTCTGCAGGCAGACGACCTGCAATACTAAATTCTTCCGGAATAATTACGTAGAATCCCCTGGCTGGATCAATTATCCGGTTCTTTTTACGCAATGTCCTGATCGCGGCAGTGATATCCTTTCCCAAGCTACTTTGTGCCTCTTCGAAAGTAAAACTCCAAATACCGCTATTATTTAACTCTCTTATGTAATCGATTGGCTTCATGAATCCTGTAATATCGTTTACGGAATATGTCATATATCTCAGGTTTATGCAAACAATATTACAAGCAATAATCTGATAATTTTATTCTCTCCGTCCAAAAAACGTTGTCTTAAAATTCAGGTGGGGTTTTAAAGTCCCAAATCCGCTGACTTGCCCCCATTGATTGGCTAAAAAAACAACGGAAAACACTTTATTCGTATAACCAAAGAAGATACCAAAGAAGGACCAGAATATTCCATCTACATCAAAATCAGCTAGAGTGTATTTAAGGCAGAATTGACAGATTCTGAAAAACTGGCAAAATTAGCATTTACTGACGACAAAACACCGGATGGGGCTGAGCGTAAAACAAGTGGTGGTACCCCATTTTAGTTCATTTTAGAACGGTCGGAGAAAAAACAGTGGAAAAAGAGCGTAAAAAACTAGTGAAATCAATTGAAAATGATCTGCAAAATACACCGTAGGTTAAGATTTCAGTAAGTAGGATAGTGTGTGTGGTTTTTTAGTGTTCACGTCCGCCGATGGCACTGTATTCCCGTTAAATCAGATGGCTCATTTTCCCCGGGAAAATTCGATCATAGCAGTAGACTTCTTACCTTTTTTACACCGCTTGCCCCAGCCCGATCCGATCATGTTTTATGTTGTTCAGTATGCAATAGAATCTGAATTTCATAATCGGATTAGGGAAACAAATGTACCTTCTGCCAAGCGTTCAGCAGCTAATCACTGCGCCGATTAATTGCCGCTCTGCAATTCAGCCTGCGATTAATCATATCTAAAGGAGACTATCATGGATCGCTTAACAACCATAGGAACCGCCCGCCGCTTGGGTGTAAATAACAAGGATGTTTCCCATCTATTCGGTAAATAGAATTCCTATGTATTTGGTAAACAAAAATCCCTTTATTCAGAGCCTCGGGAATGATCAAGCCTCCTTTTCTATATTGCTACACCGGCTATGGGGCACCAGCTATTGGAGGTTCCGGCAATTGGCCGGGCCTACAATAGAAAACAGGGCCGCCGGGATGACAGCCCTGGTTTTGGGAGTGAGGGATCCTATAAGACATATCTATTTCAGCAAAACCATCTTGCGTTGCATTTGGAGTTTCATGCAACCATTTCTCGTAAGTCGGCATTCCAATTACTGGCCGCAATAAAACATCGCCCGAGTCATTAATAAATAATTCGTAATCATCAATGCGGGCCATCTTCTTGAACAATTTATAAACAGTCCTGCGTAAACTGATTCGGTGTAAAGAAAGACTGTCATGGTTTATTGCGTCGTGCCCATATTTTCGCAAACTACCCCATCCCTGCCTGCTGGCGGCAAGCTGCAGGGTGTCTAAAATATCCTCAATTACTTCTCCCTCTCACTGTTCCAACAGAATATCCATCTGACCAGAATTCACGGCCCCACAACTCCTATTTTATGCGTGCGGTTCGCTTCGAATAAAAAAACAAAACCAACTCTCTGATCCTGTGGCAGGCCAACAGGTATTAGCAAGTTATAAACACTATTACAAAACGCTAAAATTTAAAAGGACCAGGGATCATCAACAGAAAAATAATCGAGCTCACACCCAGTCCTCCTGCTTGGCGACGTTAAACCCAACATCGCCATTTTCCCCCGACCTGAGCTCTCCCATTCGCTGCGATGTTGCTTGAAATACTGAACTTCCTGCAGGGTGAATTTTGTGCTATAACTTTTAAACAACCACTCGCGTAATTCTTCATCATCCCTTGGTTGACGACCATGTGTATTTACGAAATTCTTGAAAGCCAGATTGAAGATTCGCATTCTTTCGTCATAGTTGTCTTCAATTGCATCGGATTCATCGGATTCACCAATATCAACTCGCGGTTCTGAACTCCAGCGATTTTTCGTGATAATCAAATTCACGCAAATACTAAAGGCGTCCCACACGTCCTTCGAACCGCCTGGAGGATGATCAAGCTTGGTTTGATTTTCGAAGATCAGTTGTTTCATTTCCTGCTGCAGTAAATCATTGTCGAGATATTCGATCGCGTTATTTATGACCAGGTACCGTACCAGTCGTCCGTAGGATACCTGCTGCGCATTCGTAAAGCTCAGACTTTCACAATCTTTAGTGACCCGATCGAGAATTTTTTGGCGTGTACTTTCCGTATTAAATTTGTCGAAGTGAATTGCCCGTGTTCCCGAAAAATGATGTTTAATCAATTCAGTTAGAAAATAATCGACATTACTGTAATCGATCGCATAACCACCCGGTTTGACTTCCCAAATCAAAATTGTATCAATGATTGGACGGCAATTAATCAATTGCTCCTTTACCTCCTCAACACCAGACGGGGTTCTGCTCATATCAGTAAATTTGTTTATCTCCAGCAATGATCGAGTCGCGTAACCACCAACAATAACGAGACGATCCTTTTTGATAGCAAAATCTCCACCCCAAAAACGTTCCCTGTGATCCCCCTGAATTTCCAACGGTTCCAGAGCAGTGTATGAACAGTATTGGTCCCGGCCATTAACTTTTTCCACACGTCTAGTAATTGTTTCGCGGTATTTAATCGGATTAACTAGGTCAGGATTAGCACATTCGACAATTTTATTTTCATACGGTGTGAAAAAGCTGTCAATGCTGGGGGGCACAATTGCCTTCCACCGTCGATCCGCATCAATCGGGTCATGGCGATAAGCCATCTCGTAGGCCAATTTTTTATCAGCTTGGTCTTTTGCATTAAAAACAAAGGTGTCGTACCATGCAGTCAGGATGTTAGCTTCCATTTCCCAGCTGTTTTCACGGGGATTCTTTGCATAAGTATTATATAGCTCGATCAAGAGATCAAAATATTCTTGTTCCGGATAAGCAAATACTATCGTGCAGCGGTGATGAGGATTTGTGAATCGGGTCTTTTGATTGCTATAAGCCGTCTGATACTGGTGCTTGGCAACAGTATATTTTGCTCGGGTGTTGGCGCGACTGGGTTCGTCCATTATCGAGACCCAGATTGTGTATCCCTCAACAGACTTGGCTGTCATATCTAGGCAAAATACTCGAATATTTCCCAATCCCGGTCGTCGATTTGGAATGATCAATTCCTTGTCTTTAATATCACCCCTGCCATAAGCTTTAATTTTAAAACCCGCCTTACTTTCAAACCAATTCTTGCCGCTGAGTGGATCTTTCGTGAGCTTTAAAATACTGACTAATGACTTGAAAAACACATTCTTAGCCTGTTGAGCGCTGACTTGAGAAAAATTTAGAATGTCAAAATGCTCGTTTTCCGCCAAGTTGAAATATCGATGTGGATTTTCCAGACAACACCACAAATATATAAAATACACGACACACCGAGTTATTAGAAAATTCTTTCCGCCACCCTGTCCAATCCGTAATATGGCTTGCTCAACCTGGAAGAATTGATTTGTTGGGTCATCACCAAAAATACTTCCGATCACTTCTTTCTGCGGGTCGGATAGTGTCATTGTTCCAATAAATTGCTCGATGAACGTTATTGCCCCTACTGGCTGGATGCACCAGATCCGATCTTTGGGATTATTCTCCGCACTAATCAGGTATTCAAAGTTTTTAGTCATTTTCTAGATGCTCCTTTAAAAGTTTTTGAAATTCAGTAAAAATGCCTTCGCGTTTGACATTAGTATTCCCGATCGCTTGTCGAATCAGATTATGGTGTAGGTTGAGAATCGCATGCACGTCATTGCGGACATCAAAAAGGGTCTTGCCCTGAAATTCTGCCTTTGTGCGCGTTTCGATATGACTGAGTACTTCCTGCGACAGCTTGATTTCTTCGATAGTACGCTTGCGGTACTCATTGTCAGTAATCAGGCCTTTGTCGTAAAGCGACTGGGTCTGGGCTTGCATCCACCGGATACGATTTAGGTCTATTTTTTCACTTAATATCCACATCGGCGTTTCGTCAGTGTTAAATGAAGACCCAGATGGCCCAACTAACTGTTCCCGGATCGTTCGATCATTATTTAACATGAATGAATACTGCCCGAGCAACGAATTGTTGATTTCTGTTAAAATTTTCAGCACAGCCAAAATATTGGGCTCGCGGATTTTTTCCTTCACTGTCTCCCATTCGCGGTAGCCAGTAATTTCATCTCGCCGATTGAAAATTGTCTCCCGGCTGGTGGTTTTTACCTGATATTTTTTTTCTTCCAGCGCTTCCCCGGCAACATCGATAAGTTTTTCAGCAATCGTAGCTAGCTTTTCAATCTGCCGATCGTGGTGGTTTTTCATCGCGCGTTCCAAAGTGGCATTGAATTCTTCGTCTTTCCGGCGCCATTCTTCCAACGTAGATTGTCCAATTTCACTTACTTGCGCCGCCTTCATTAGACTGCCAGACGCTTCCACAGATTTAACTATCTGATTTTTTTTAGCCGCTTTGTTTTGTTCGGACCCCATATAAAAATTCCATTATTTTGACTAGTATATTTTACTATTAAATTATATAATAGTAAAGGAAATTTTGAATTATTTTTGGATTGCATCTTATTTTACAACAGCTTATAGGACTGACTTCGGTTCTTTAAAGTTATAAATCATAATACATGTATATTATATATTATTTCAGGCAATATAAAGTTGCGAGGTCCAAAAGGCCTTGCTTCTCCTGGCACAGAAGAAATTAGGGGTTTTTTAGCACATTGCTAATTTTTTAAGTATGAATTCACATGCCACTTGAGCGTTAGCTCTAATATTCAAATAACACGAGATCGAAAAATTTCCAGTAAATATGCAGTTTTGTGGAACGCGCACGCGCGCGCGAGCAACGACACATTGATGAAATTGAGATTACAACCGTTATATATAAATTTAATTTCCCCCATTCCTGGATGGGGATTTACAAAATTGTTTTCAAGGTTACTGGTTGAAATGGTTTGTTGATTACTCTTGCTGAGGGAAGGTTGTACGGATCAATTACTTTTACATTATGTTCGAGAATGGATTAAGCTATATGTTCAAAAATCAGGAAATCACCGTAATCTGTATATTTAATTAGCTCACTGTTCACATCCGTCGATGGCAGTGTCTTCCCGTGAAATCAGATGGCTCATTTTCCCCGGGAAAATTCGATCACAACAGTAGACTTCTCACCTTTTTTACGCCGCTTGCCAACGCCCAATCCCAGCATGTTTTATGTTGTTCAGTATGCAATAGAATCCGAATTTCATAATCGGATTAGGGAAACAAATGTACCTTCTGCCAAGCATCCATCAGCTAATCACTGCGCCGATTACTCGCCCCACGGCAATTCAGCCTGCGATCAATCATATCTAAAGGAGACTATCATGAATCGCTTAACAACCTGTGGAAAGACCTACAAGTTGGGACTGTTTTTACTGGTTCTAACGCTGCCGTTCCTGGCCTTCGGGCAAGTCCTGACGACCGCTTCAATCAGCGGCAATGTTGTCAGTCAAAACGACGAACCATTGGCCGGTGCCAATATCATGGCCAAGCACAATCCCAGTGGTATTATCTTCGGATCGATATCCCGCGACGATGGTAATTTTAATATTCCCAACCTGCGCGTCGGTGGTCCCTACACACTGACGGTTAATTACATCGGTTATAAACCGGAGGTAGTCGAAGATATCATGCTATCCCTGGGACAAAACCTGCAGCTGAACCTGCAACTGGTGGAAGAAGCGTTGCAAATGGCCGGTATCGATGTAATCGCCGATGCCCGCAGCGCCAGCACCGGCCAATCGGCCACAATTTCGACCGCTCAGATCGACGCCATGCCAAATGTCAATCGTGGCATTTATGACATGACCCGGCTGGCGGCCAATGTCAATGGTAACGAGATCGCCGGTAAACATCCCAATTATAACACGGTCAAGATCGATGGCGCCGTACTGAATGATGTCTTCGGGTTGGCGGACAATGGCCTCCCCGGCGGACAGGCGGGAACACAGCCGGTCAGCTTAGACGCTATCGAAGAAATTCAGGTCATGGTCGCGCCCTTTGACGTGCGCCACAGCGGTTTTGCCGGTGGTGCCTTAAATGCTGTCACCCGCAGCGGCTCCAACCAACTCGAAGGATCGGTCTACACCTCCATGCGCAATGAGGCTTTTATCGGTGCTTTCGAAGAAGCCGATGGTACGGTTAATGAGTACCCCGAATTTTCGGAAAAGGTCTATGGGGCGCGGCTGGGCGGAGCACTCATCCCCGATAAACTGCACTACTTCGTGAGTGCCGAATTAAGCCAGAGTATCACGCCCAATACGATCAGCCTGGACACTAGTTCGGCCCAGGCCTTCGCCGGGTCCGCCGCGGAAGTCCAGCGGGTCGACAGCATCCTGACCAATGTCTATGGCGCCACCACCGGCGGCAGTAAGCAATTCGATGCCGAAACGCCCAGTACCAAAATCCTGGCGAAAATCGATTACAATATCAACGACCGGCACCGCCTGTCGCTGCGCCACAATTTCATTAGCGCCAAGGATGATATCAATGCCCGCAGCCCGTATAATTTTTACTTTTCCAAAGCCGGCTATATCTTCAATCACAAGCAGAACTCGACCATGCTGCACCTGTACAGCAGCCTGTCCAAGAACCTGTCCAACACCTTCACCCTGGGCTATACCACGATCCGCGATTTCCGGGAATCGGAGGATTCCGGATCACCGACATTCATCGTCTACGGTGCTGGTAATACCCGGATTTATGGCGGCGCCGAGCAGTACTCGCTCGGTAATAAGCTGGACCAGAATATCTTCCAGCTTTCCAATAATTTGTCCTATTACACCGGCGACCACGCCTTTTCCGTCGGTACCCACAATGAGTTTTACTTCATGAGCAACGGGTTCTTCCGCAATTACAATGGGACCTACTGGTTTGACAGCGTGGCTGACCTTGAGCAGGGCAATATTGCCACCTATGAGTTGACCTACTCGGCCGTGGATGGTGATCCCCAGCCGATGGCGGAATGGAAGGCCAACATCTACGGCTTCCACGCCCAGGATATCTGGGATGTAAACGACCAGCTGCGGCTGACGGCCGGCGTCCGGTTCGATATTCCGGTTTTCCCGGATACGCCACTGGCCAACGACTCGGTGGCCAAGTACTTCGGTGACCAGGACATCAAAACCGATCAGATGCCCAGTGGCAACGTGCATTTTTCACCCCGTCTCGGTTTCAACTATCGGCTCCTGGATAAAAACGAGACGCTACTAAGGGGTGGCATCGGTATCTTCTCGGGCTCGCCTAAATTCGTCTGGCTGTCGAATAACTTCAGCATGAGCGGCGTGTTACTGAAAACGATCTATGACAGCGGTGCCGATGCAATCCTGACCGATCTCGACGACCAGTACGATCACTACCTTGATCCCGACCTGGGTTACCAGAAGTCCGAGATCGATGTCGTCGATGTGGACTTGATGTTCCCGCGGGTATTGCGCACCAACCTGGCCGTCGAACACAACCTGCCCTTCAACCTGAAAGCCGGGATCGAGTTCCTGTACAGTAAAAACCTGAGCGAGGTGACTTACAAGCAACTAAACGCCGTCAAGGATTTGACGATGGCCGACGGCCGCGACCATTATGCCAAATATGGTGTAAGCAGCAATTTCCTGGAAGTGATGTACGTAACCAATACCGCTAAAGGCTATCAATACAGCCTGACCGGCAGCCTCAGCGGCAACTGGAAAACCGCCCTGGGGGCCACCCGGGCCAGCCTGGCTTACACCTACTCCCAGTCCAAGGATATTAACAGCCTGACCTCCAGCCAGGCCAAATCCAACTGGCGCTATAGCCCGATCGGCCTGAACACCAACAACCCGGGACTGACCAGTTCGCTGTATGAGCTTCCGCACCGCCTGATTCTGAGTTTGAATCAAGCGATCGAACTGCTGCCAGGCGCACCCACTACCGTTTCGTTATTCTACGAAGGCAAGTCTGGTTCTCCGTACTCCTACATCTACGCCTCCAGTTACGATTATAACGGCGATGGCAGCAAGGATAACGACCTGATCTTCGTCTACGATGACGAAACTGAAGTCAATATTGTCGATGTTAACAATGTCGACGCCTGGGACGCCTGGGAAGAATTCGTCGCTAACGACGAATTCCTCAGCGAATACAAAGGTAAGATCTTCGAACGCAACGCCGCTCGTGAACCCTGGAATAACCGTATCGATCTGCGGATATCCCAGAAAATCGCTAGTCCGGTGGGGCGGAATTTCGAATTGACCGTGGACATCCTGAATTTCGCCAACCTGCTCAATAACGAATGGGGCCAGGTAGAGTACATGCCGTTTGGAACCTACCAATTGCTGAAGTATAAGAGCTTCGCCGGCGGCACGGCGGCCGGTATTCCCACCTTCCAATTCGATGACCCGGAGTCGGTCCTGTCCACTTCGGACTTCGAATCGCGCTGGCAGGTACTAGTGGGTTTCCGGTTTAATTTCTAAGAATCAGATTTATAAATAGACAGGAAGGCTTCCGCTTTCAGGGGAAGCCTTTCTGTTTTTATGTTTTAACCACAGATTAAGCCCAATTAGGAAGATTTGATGCTTAAAACCCCTTTCGTCGGCGTCGCCGGAAATATCGGCGTCGGCAAGACGACCTTCACCAAAATCGTGGCCGAACGCATGGGCTGGAAGCCATTCTTCGAATCGGTGGCGGATAATCCCTACTTAAGTGATTTTTACGGCAACATGCAACGCTGGGCCTTCAATCTGCAGATCTATTTCCTGCACCACCGCTTCCGCCACCAGCGGGAAATCGCCGCCGAGACCGGCGGCGTAATCCAGGACCGGACGATCTACGAGGATGTGGAAATCTTCGCCAACAACCTGCACGAACTGGGCCATATCGACCAGCGCGACTGGGATAACTACCGCCACCTGTTCGCCGTGATGACGGCCTACCTGCGCCGACCGGACCTGATCGTTTACCTGCGGGCCGGCACCGACACCCTTTTGACGCGGATCAAAGGCCGTAACCGTGATTATGAAAAAACCATCGATCCGCAGTACCTGCACCGCTTGAATATCTCCTATGACCGCTGGATCAAGGGGATTAAAGATCTGCCGGTGCTGACGCTGGAAACCGATCACTTCAATATATTTACCGACGAAGCGCGGCTGGCGAAGATTATCGCCGAGATCAAAAGTATCCTGTAATTCCGGCCGGTCCCGCTAATTCAGGGTCGTTTTCAGGACCCGCCGTCCGAGCAGGGACCCACCAGCGTCGGTTTCCGTCACCGTAACCTCGGCGCGCTCGGTGTCCCAATCATAAGTGACCGACTTCTTCAACCGGCGGTCGGCCGCCAGGTAATCAATCCGGTTGGGCCGGCTGCTGCCGGGTGCGAAATACAGTTCCTGGCAGCCCAGCAAGACGCGGTTGGATCGGAAATAATCGGCGGAAATAATCCGCGTGGGACCATCCTTGCCATAAGTAAAACGGTAAAAATACATTGATTGTCCATGGTCGTCCTGAATCTCAACTTTTTGCGGCCGCCCGTCCCGGCGCAACTCGAACAGGGCCGTCCAGCCCGGCCGCATTTCACATAGCTCACTGGCAAACAGGAAGCGGTCCAGCGCCAGCAACGATTGGTGTACATGAAATTCCACCTGGTAGACCGACCGCGTATGCGCCTGATTCCAGCGTACATGGTAGGTCCACTGCGGTTTACCGCCGCCATTGACAAATTCGATCCTGCTGATTTGTCCCTGCTTATCAAATTCCACAGCGTAATGCCGCCGGCCGGACAGTTCGTTGGCTGCTAACGGACCGATCAGCTTCCGTTGCCAGGGATTCCACTGGCTGAAATGCTGGCGCGGGCCGGTTTTAGCTACAGGCGGCGGCTGGTCGGAGCGATCGCCCGGTGCAGGGACATATTCGACCTGAATCAAATCCCCCTGGGGCGAATAGTAGGCCCGGAAATGTGGTCCGTTTTTGACCTTGCGGTAGTCGCTGGCCTGATCCAGAATCATACCACGGGTTAATTCCGTGGGAAAATATTTTACGATCAGGCTGTCGGCCGGTTGCGCCAGCAGCAGCGCGCACCCCAGCAGCAAACCTGGCAGGCAAAGATTTCTCATCAGTCGTAAGCTCCGGCCAAAGCCTGCAAATCCTGCTGCAAGCCATTGATTTCCCGCTCCAGGCTAAGCGTATCCTGGCCGGACGCTTCGCGCTCACGCAGGGCCAACCGCAACTGTTTTATTTTTTCCCGGATCGGGTGTTTGCGGATCGTAATCAGGCATTCCCGGACTAACGGTACCGGGTCGGTCAGTTCCAGCGAAAATTCGGCAAACAGGATTCGGGCCGCCGCTTCGCGTTCACTCTTTTTTTCAAACTGATCAACGACTGCCGCCAGACTGCTGGCCGAATCTGTTTTTAAAAGTTCCGTGGCCAGTTTTTTCAGCAATGGTTCAGTAAATATCTTCAGATCCAGATGTTCTTGGGCAAACTGGCGGGCATCGGCCTGTCCGGTTGCCAGCATTTTGACAATTTCAACCTGGGCTTTCTGCAGCCGGCTGGTGAATTCCAGCGGCGCCTGATCGGGTGGTGGCTCCGGATCGATCTCCGGCACGCGTCGCCGCAAACGTTTCTGTAGCACCTGCAACAGATCCGTTTCCTCGATTCTCAGACGCTGACTGATCTGCCGCAGAATTTCACCGCGCAAAATGCCATCCTCGATCGCCCCCACCTCGCCCAGCAGCTCACCGACAAACTGGGACAGTTCGACACCGGTCAGCTGATCGGCGTTTTTGACATCCAGTTGGAAATCCACCAGACTGCTGGCTCGTTCCTGCACCTGTCGAAAAGCTGCTGGCCCGGCTTCGCGGACCCAGTCGTCGGGATCCTTGTCAGCCGGCACCGGGATCACCAGCGGTTCCACGTTCCCGCGGTACAGGGCATAACCGGCCCGCAAGGTGGCGGTAATACCGGCCTGATCGCCATCATAGGCCAGATAGACCTTGCTGGCAACCTTGTGAATCTGAACGGCGTGGCGTTCGGTCAGGGCAGTGCCCGAGACCGCCGCCAGATTGGTGATCCCGGCCTGGTAGAGCGTCAGAAAATCCATGTAGCCTTCGACCAAGATCAGGCTGCCGGCGGCGCGGATCGCCTCACGTGTTTTATGCAGGCCGTAGAGCACATCGCTCTTGTGGTAGAGCGGCGTTTCCGGGGAATTCAGATATTTGGCCGGATCCTCGGCGCCAAAAATCCGGCCACCAAAGGCAATCACCCGGCCGGCCGCATTGGCGATCGGGAACATGATCCGCGACCGGAAGCGGTCGAAACGGCCTTTTTCCGAGAAAGTAAACAGGCCCGATTTCGCCAGCACTTCGGTCGAAAATTCCCGCTTTCCGGCTTCCGTAATCAGCGTATCCCAGGCGTCGGGAGCAAAGCCAATCCGGAATTCCTGGAGCAGTTCCGAGGTCAGACCGCGCTCCTGCAGATATTTCAGCGCTGCCTGACCCCTGGTCGACAACAGCAGTTTATGATAGACTTCCGTGGCCAGCTCGTGCAATTCGTATAACTGGCTGAACAGTTCCCGCGAGCCGTCGCCCTGCTCCGCTTCGACCTTGATGCCGTAGCGGTCACCGAGCTTCTGGACTGCCTCCACGAAGCTGATTTTTTCGTATTCCATCAGGAAATTGATCGCCGTCCCGCCGGCCCCGCAGCCGAAACAGTGGTAGATATTCTTGTCCGGCGCCACGCTGAATGAAGCGGTCTTTTCGTGATGAAACGGACACAGCCCAAAATAATTGCGGCCGCGTTTGGTCAGATTGACATACTGCTGCACCACTTCGACGATGTCGGCGGTATCGCGGACGCGATCGATTACATCCGGGGCGATGCGAGCCACTATTCCATTTCCTCGGTTGTATTCAGTAACTGCTGATCGCGGTCAACCACCTCGGCGGCCAGCCACTGGTTGATCAGATTCTGCCCTTTTTCCAGGGCGTCATCCAGCCGGAACAACCGGATCACGGCCAACCGGCCGCTCGCCAGCGGCTGGTATAACCGGGACTGACTGCGAATAATCTGCGTCCAGGAATTGTCCGGGGCCAGCGCTACCAGCCAGACCGCCAAGGCCAGGATGACGCCGCCCTTGCCGGCACCAAAAATCAGGCCCAGGCTGCGGTCAGCCACCCGCGTGTGCCGGGCCAGCAGCATGATCCGGATCATCCGCGTCAATAGCCGTACGGTTACCAGCACGACGATAAACAGAATTCCGAAACTTAACACCAGGGTAAAGCGCGGATCCTGGCTGGACCGATTGATGATCATTTGACCAAAGGGCAGGTAATAGCGCAAGGCCACCAGCGTTGCCGCAACCAGTCCGATCAGGCGGCCCAGTTCTTCGATAAACCCGCGCTGAAAGCCGACCAGCGCCAGCACCAGCACCAGAAAAACCGCCAATCCGTCCAGGAACAGGATCATCAGCCCGCCAGCAGTTCCCGCACCAGCGCCTGAGCCAGTTTGCCGTCCGCCCGTCCGGCGGCCCGCTGCATTACCAGCGGCATCACCTTGCCCAGGTCCGACATACCGGCGGCGCCGGTTTCGGCAATTGCATCCGTAACCAGGGAACGTACTTCCGCCTCCGAAAGCATGCTCGGCAGATAAGCCGTCAATACGGCCAACTCCGCTTCCTCCAACGCCACCAGATCGGGGCGTCCGCCGGCTCGGTAGGATTCCAGTGATTCGTGGTGCTGCCGCACCAGGGTCTGCAGGACCTTGATTTCATCGGCGGCGCTGATATCGCCGCGGGCCGCGATGCGCTTATCCTTGAGGCCCGCCAGGGCCACCCGCAGCGTCGCCACCCGGGCCTTTTCACCGGCTTTCATAGCGACATACATGTCTTGTTGAATCGTGTCGAATAACGACATACTTCCCTCTTTAAATAAAGTTTTCCCCGACCTCCGGTTCAACTGCGGTCGATCCGTTTCATCGCCAGCAACAGATGATCGCGGTCGACTTCGAAACCGATGAAGCGCCGGCCACAATTTTTGGCCGCGATGCCGCTGCCACCACAACGCATAAAAGGATCCACCACCCAGTTCAATTTACTGCTGCTGGCCCGGATCACGCGCTGGTACACCGCGCTTGGTTTCTCGCCCTTAATCCAGGTCGAATCGGGAACGACCGTCATGATATCGGACCAGAGATTCGAACGCGGATCGCCGGGACCGCTACCGGTGACGTCCCGCAGGTCGTCACGGAAATAGTACTTGGCGGATTTGGTGGCGAACCAGATATCACCCAGATTATTCTGCCAGGCCCGCGGCGGCACGGCGCTCCGGCCGTTGGCCTGGCGCCAGGTGATCCGCATCTGAATCTGGAAGACTTCGCTCAATAACGCCTGATACATGCCCGAGTACCGCCAGCCGCTGAACAGGTAAATCGAGCCGGTCGGTTTCAATATTCGCTGACTCGCTTTCAACCAGCTTTGATTCCAGCTGTAATAGTCACTGAGGGTCAGCGCTTTACCGGGCGCCTCCGGTCCCGCCCAGGGATGCTGCGGCGGATCGGCAAGCACCAGATCAATCGATTCGGACGGCAGGGCGGCCAGACCGGATAAACCATCGGCCAGGAACAGGCCTTCTTCCGGGTCGCCGGCGACTTTCATATCCTCCAATTTGCGTAGGGCCGGCAGATAACGATTCAAATCCGCAATCGTCAGGCCGGTACTGAGCTCCAGCGGTTGCGCAAAAAGCGGACCGAGTTTGCTGTCATCTGAGCTGGTCATTTATGGTCAAAATTTAGAACGATTGCCGTTAACATAACATATTAAGCTATGGTTGACATTATTAGTGGAAAAGCGGAATTTTAATCATCATGAATCGACGATTGAAAGTACTGTTTCTGTGCACCGGCAATTCCTGCCGCTCGCAGATGGCCGAAGGATTGCTGCGGTATCTGGCCGGCGAGCGGTTCGAAGTTTTCAGCGCCGGCACCCACCCCAGCCGGGTGCATCCGCTGGCGATCGCCGTCATGACCGAGCTGGGTATCGACATATCCGGACATCGTTCCGATCCGCTGGAAAAATATCTGGACGCCGCTATCGACATCGTGATTACCGTCTGTGACGACGCCCGCGCCGCCTGCCCGCTATTCCCCGGATCGGTCAAGTACCAGCACTGGAGCACGGCCGATCCTTTCCGCGGCTGGGAGGCGGACCTGCACCAGTTGCCGGTCTATCGCCAAACGCGGGATAGCCTGAAACAGCGGATCATCGATTTTATCGTGCAGCCGTTCTGACCGGCGGCACCGAAAAGAAATTTGCGTCAGCGGTTTTAGTGACGTAAACTAAAGCTATATTTTCCACTATTCAAGGAGGGTGGACTATAATGAAAAAGGTGCTACTCGCTTTAACGCTGGCCTGTTCGCTGCCGGGGCAAATTCAAATCACGGAGGTGATGTACAATCCCGCCGGTACCGACTCGCCTAATGAATTTATCGAGCTTTACAACCAGTCCGCGGCGGCGGTCAACGTGACCGGCTGGATCATCGCCGATCTGGCGGCCCAGGACCTGCTATATGATTCGACCTTGACGGGGAGCGCAATCATTCCTGCCGGCGGTTATGGGGTGATTTTCGAGGGCGACTATGACGGTGTAATGTACCGGGACAAGGTACCGGTTGGGACCACGCTAATTTACACCGGCACGACCACGATCGGGAATGCCCTGGGAAACACGACCGACGCCCTGTTCCTGATCGACAGTTCCGGCGATACCGTTGCTTCCATGAGCTGGGCAACTGCAACTCCGGCAGGCTATTCGCTGGAGAAAATCCGCTTGTCCCGACCCGACACGGCCGATAACTGGACCATCAGCCGCGATTCACTGGGCACACCGGGAGCGCCCAACAGCGTTCGACCGCTGGCCTGCGATGGTACCCTGCTGGTGGATTCGCTGCACATTTCCGACACCATCGTTAAAAGCGGCGCAACCGTCTGGGTGACGGTGCCGGTTGCCAACAACGGTCGCGAGACGTTTTCGGGCTCGGTGATCATCAGCGAAAATGACTTCCCGGTCGCCACTGCTTCGGTGCCGGAACTGTCGGAACTGGAGCGAACAGAGGTCGAGCTGCTGTTCGCACCGGTCGGTTCCGGTTACCACGACTACCGGATCACACTGGTAGTGTCGGCCGATGCGGATACGACCAATAACGACAGTCGCTTTAAGCTTGCCGTCCGCTATGATCCGGGGCTCATCACCATCAATGAATTCCTGCCGGCCCCGGCCGCCGATCAGCGGGAATTCGTGGAACTGGTGCACCTGGGCAATACGGCGATTGACCTGAAAAACTGGCGCGTTACGGATAATAATTATGGTGCGGCCTACCGCTTCGCGGCGGCGGTCGCCGCGCCCGGCAGTTATCTGGTTGCCACCGTCGATTCGGTACTATTCCCCCGGATCGCAACCGGCACACTTTACCTGGTTCCGGCCGGCGGATTTCCGACTTTGAACAACGATGGCGATCAGATTCGTCTGCTGGATCCGTTCGATACCGTCATCGATTCGCTGACCTATGATCAACGCTGGAATCTGCTGTCTGGCCGTTCCCAGGAAAAAATCCTGACGGAGTTGCCATCGACCGACCCGGCCAGTTGGCAGGTCTGTCGCCATACCGACGGCCTGACGCCCGGCACGGTCAACAGCGTCACGCCGCTGCCGCTGGATGGGTGCATCCTTCAGGACTCGGTCCGGCACCGGCCGCAATTCCCGGAAGCCGACGAGGACCTGGCGGTCACAGCCACGGTTGCCAACACCGGCCAAACGCCCTTCACGGCGAACCTGCTGATTCGCGAGGCGGGCGCGGACTTGGACGGTTCCGAGACATTCCGGCTGGCTGTCGGCCAAAGTCTGAATGTCACCGTCACCATCTCACCGCTGATCTCAGGCCGGCATGTCCTGGAACTTATCCTGAACCTGCCCGGCG
>JBDRBK010000028.1:0-8404 GCA_043822705.1 Fidelibacterota bacterium | reverse complement strand
CTGGCGCAGATTCAGAAACAGGGCCAGGTCTTTCTCGCGGGTCTGTTTCAGCATAAAGGCCCGCACCGGTTGCACTGCCAGATCCAGGGCGACATCCTGAGTGATTTCCTCCCGCAGGTAGGGTTGCAGGGCATTATCGTTAACTTCGGTCAGGACCGGTTGCATGATGAAAAAGGTCATGAACAGCGCCAGACCGATCAGGATTTGATTGGAGGGCGCCGACTGGGTCGCCAGGGCGGCACGTAGAAAATGGAAGACTATGATAATGCGCGTGAAACTGGTCATCATGATCAGGATCGACGGTGCCAGCGATAGCACCGTCATCATGAACAGGATTTTTAGTGTCAGGCCGAACTCGGTGGGATCGGTCGACTCGGTTACTCCCAGCGAGATGGTGGGCAGACCACCCTGGGCCTGCAGAGCAACCGGCAGCAGCATCAGGGCCAGCGCCAGCCAGAATAAAACGGGACGTATTTTCATCAGGATTTCCGGAACCGGTTCAGCAACCCGGCAAATGAATCCGGCAGCGCCGGTCCGGCCGGCGCAATAGGAGTGCCGGCAATGGTTTCCGCCGGCTCCCCCGGTTCGAATTCGGTTACCAGGTTGATACCGTTGTCGGTCACACCCAGTAACAGCCGGCGGCCTTCGATTTCCACCAGCAGCAGTGATTGGCGCGCACTCAGGTAGTGCCGGCCCTGGACGGCGACCTGCAGCCCGGCCAGGCTGCCGCCACCGGGCAGCGCCCGTCGATACCAGCGGGCCACCATCAGGATCAGGACAATGATCGCGGCGGTCACCACCACGGTGCGGATGATCTGTCCGCCCAGTCCCGGTTCGGTGGCGACCGGTGCAATGACCGTACCGGCTTCCGGATTTATCGGCGGTGGCGTGAATTGCCGCGGCTCACCGGAATAAACCAGATAAAACCCCCAGATCATGATGATCGCAAATATGACCATTCCGGCCAGTGACCCGCGCTTGGGACCGGCTCCCGGCAAGCGAAAATTGTTCATCCCAGGCTCTTGATTCTTTCCTGCGGACTCAGCAACTGGGAAATACGGATGCCGAAATGATCATCGATCACGACGACTTCGCCTTCGGCCAGTTTGCGGCGGTTGACAAATATATCCAGATGTTCACCGGCTGCTTTTTCCAGCTCGATCACCGAACCCTTGCCCAGTTTCAGGATATCGCGGATCGTCATCGTCTTGCGGCCTAACTGGACCAGGATTTCCAACTCCACGTCCAGCAACATATCGATCGAATGGCTCTCGCCGTTCCCGCCGGCATCCATCGGGAAAGAAGAAAATTCCGCCGGGTGAACATCAACGGCATCGTCATCGAAATCAGCCGCATCATCCTGATCGAGGGCCCAGACGAAATGCCGGACCTCGAAGGTGCGATCGCCGACAGCCACGGTATGGGTGGCGTCAATGCCGGCCCCGGATACCGTCAGTTCCAGATTTTTGCCATCTTCCAGCAGACGTACATTCATCCCGCTGGCTTTAAAAGCGGAGGGCTGACCATCAGTGGCGGCTTGCAACTGACCCAGAATCTGGTTGGTTCCTTCCTGCATCCCTTCCAGGGTCGCATCATGCAGCTGCTTCTCCGGTTCGGCCCCGATCATCCAGGCGTACAGTTGCAGGACGGCGCCTTTGGGCAGTTCCAGCAGGTGCTGGTAGTTGACCTTGCCAAAGGATTGGAAAAAGATACCGACACAAGGATAATCGGCCTTGCGGGCTTTCTTATTGGCATCCCGAACGACGGAACCATCGCTGCTGATCGCAAATTTCTGATTGAATAGCTGCCCGGCTACATCGCCGACCAGTTTGACGTAGGCATCCACGCCGTAATCGAATGACTGCTGCAACACTTCATTCTTCATTATTGTCTCCTAATCTTGAAGATGTAATCTGTAAAGCATAGTATTTATTTTTTTTACCCATCGTGGCACTGAAAACGGGCTGGTTCTCGATCCGGACCGGTATTTCCTGGCCGATCCGAGTCTTCAATTGAATAATGTCGCCGACCTGCAACTCGATGAAATCCTTGATCGATATATTGTTGCTCCCCAGCACGGCATCCAGTTCCACCGGTGTGCGGTTCAGCTTGGCCTCGATCACATCCCGTTCCTTACGGGTCGAAATCGTGGAGCCGAACAGCATCTTCTCCTGAACTTCCGGTTTGGACAGAATATTGGAAACCATGTTGTAGGGATAGCACAGGTTGAGCAGGGAAGTGCCATTGTGGACTTTCACCTCGACCGTGACCACCACCACCGGTTCCGAGGAGGAGGCAATCTGAACGAATTCCGGGTTGCTGTCGAACCGCGTCCGCCGGCTTTTAAAGGGTGACAGGCCGGACCAGTTATTGTCAATTTCGCGCAGGAAGCGGTCGACCACGCGGCCGACGATTTTCTGTTCGATCCCCGAAATCGGCCGGATCGTGGAAACGACCTTACCGCGGCCGCCGAATAACCGTTCAACGATGAAAATCGCCAGTTGGGGACTCATTTCCAGAATGAAATTCGAAGCCGGTTCATCCAGTTCGCAGATATAGATGCAGCCCGGCGGCGCAATCGACATGACATACTCGGAATATATGACCTGGTCAATCGAATGGAGATTGATCTCCACCATCATCCTGAGCTGGGCGGAAAGAAAGACGCCGAAATTCCGGCAAATCGTTTCATGAATCGTTTCCAGCAACCGCATCTGGTCCTTGGAAACCAGATTGGGACGCTTGAAATCGTAGACGGTGATTTTCCGTTTAAAGCCCAGGCGATTGACATCACCACCGGCGTCAGTCTCCGGTACATTGGAGATCAACGCATCGATTTCTTCTTGAGAAAGGATTTTTGACACGCCGTGACTCCCTATTGAAGAACGAATTCCGTGAAATAGATATTTTCGATTTTATTGCCTTCCAGCATCCGATTGACGCAACGGTGCAACTCCTTGCGGGTGATTTCCATAGCCGCCGGTTGTCCCAGCTCGGCTACCGTTTTGGAGCGCAGGTAGGAGATGAATTCATCCTTGATTTTCGGCTCGTAGCGTTTTACCAGATTGTAAACCTCACGATTGCGACATTCGATCGCAACCTCGAAAACGGCGAACCGGCGCCCGTTGGAATCGATCGGATTGACCGTCAGATCCTCGATGATGAAGACTTCTCCCAGCGCTGACCCGCCCTTAGCAAAGTCATCCGGGACTGGTTTCTGGCCGATATATTTATGGTAGATCGGCAACAGCACCAGCGTTGTCAGAAAATAGACAGCCACCAGTTGCAGGACTATTACCACCGGCAGCACCAGTGACCGGCCGACGGAACGTTGCCGGCTGCTATTCGCGGTTGAGTCCTTGTTGATTATTTTAGTCGCTTCTGCACTCATGCTACTGTCCTGTAGAAATTTTAATCCCAGGTTATGAAAATTTCGACCCGCCGGTTCTTCGAACGGCCGGCGGCCGTATCGTTATCCGTCAGTGGTCGGTGTTCCCCGTGGCCGACGGCGGCCAGGAACCGGGCTGGAATTTTTCCTTCCTGATGCAAATATTTGACCACACTCAGGGAACGGGCCGATGACAGCTCCCAGTTGGATGGGTATTGCGGCGTATTGATCGGCACATTGTCGGTATGACCTTCCACATAGATCTGGTGGGTCAAGCCGCGCACGACGCTGGCGATCGAAATCAACAGCGGGAAGGCCCCCGGCTTGAGTTCGGCCCGGCCCGGATCGAACAGGACTTGGTCGCCCAACCGGATATTCATTCCCGATTCGCCGACTTCCACATGGACATCGCCCTGCAACTGGCCGGCCTCGATCGTTTCCTGCATCTGGCGAATTCGGTTAACGATCTCGGTCTGGTCCATCATACCATTGAAACTCATGTAGGGTTTGTCCTGGATACTTTCATGGGATTTAAGCACACCCAGGGCGCCGCGGAAGGATTCGATGGCACCCATGAACTTCTCCTGCTCGATCGAGGAATAGGCCACAATCAGGACGAAAAAGGTGACCAGCAGGGTCATCATGTCGCCGTAAGTGACCATCCAGAACGGGGCCGAGGGCGGAGCCAGTTTCTCAAGTTTGCGTTTCATCGCCGTTTTGCCTGATCGTTATCGGTATTCACATCTTTTCGGACTTTCGGCGGTACATAATTCTTCAGTTTGCGTTCGATATTGCGCGGATGTTCACCGTACTGGATTGCCAGCACGCCTTCCACGATCATTTCTTTCCAGAGGATTTCCTCATCGGAACGATTCTTCAACTTGCCGGCGATCGGTAAAAACAGCAAATTCGCCAGGGCCGCGCCATAGAAGGTCGTAATCAGGGCGGTGGCCATACCGGACCCGATATTGCTGGGGTCGTCCAAGGTACGCAACATTGAGATCAGTCCGATCAGGGTGCCGATCATGCCGAAAGCAGGCGCGTAAGTACCGAGCGACATGAAGATCATCTGGCCACGATTGTGCCGGTTGGCAATATAGGACAATTCCGTTTCCATGATGTTGCGGATCGTCTCGGGCTCGGCCCCATCCACCGCCAGTTCCAGTCCCGTGCGCAGAAAATCATTGTCGATCTCCGGCAACAGGCTGTCAATCGCCAGGATGCCTTCGCGCCGCGACAGTTTGGACAGCGCCACCAGGTTGGTAATGATTTCGGCGCTCTTATCCCGGCTGCCCTGGAAAGCCTTGCGGACCACGCCCATCACACCGATCACCTCGCCGATCGGGAAATTGACCAGGGTCGCCGCCAGGGCGCCACCCACTACGATCATCATTGACGGCACATGCAGGAATATTTCCCAGTTGCCGTTGTTGAAAATGGACAAACCGATCAGCGTCAGTCCGGAGAGAATCCCAATAATTGTTGCCACATCCATGATTTCAGTTACCTCGTAAAGACCACCGCTCCGGAAACGGCTATAGCCCGAAGGCAAAATTGCCTTCGGGCTACCGCTGTGTCAGTTCTGGCAGAATTACTTACTGCGTGCATCCTATCGTTTCAGTTGCACAACCTCTTGCAGAATTTGGTCTGCGGTTGTGATGGTTTTGGCGTTGGCCTGAAAACCGCGCTGGGCGGTAATCATCTCGGTGAATTCCTTGGCCAGGTCAACGTTGGACATTTCCAGTGCTCCGGATACGATCGATGATCCGGTTTCGGCACCGAACATATTGTAGACCGGTGTACCGGAACCGCCCGTTGATTCGTAGCGGCCTTCACCGGCACTGGCCAGACCATAGGGATTGGCAAACTGGGCGACGGCAATCTTGGCCATCGTCACGAATTCACCATTGCTGAAGGTACCGACAATCGATCCGTCACCGTTGATCGATACCCCGGTCAGCGAACCGACCGAGCGGCCATCCTGTTCGTTGGCCAGGATCGTCGAGGCCGAATCGTACTGGGTGATACCGGAAAAGTCGGTATTGCCGCTGCCGTGCACCGCCACCGACATTGCCTCGGCACCGTTTCCGGGATTGAAGCTCAATGCCTCCACGCCGTCGTCGTAGGTCAGGGTGCTCATATTACCCTGAACATCGAAGGTTATCCGACCCGAGTCACCACTGATGATCTGCTCAGCACCGGTGGTCTCGGCTATCCAGGTCCATTCATTCTCACGTTCGGTCTTGGTGAAGGTGAATTGAATATTGTGGCTACCGCCCATGGCGTCGTAAACCGTGATCGAAGACAGAGCCGTTCCGGTAAATCCGGCGGTGGTGTTGGTGAAACCAAGATTGTAAATCTCACCGGTATTGGAACTGCCGGCCACCATGTTGATGGTGGTGCTGCTGTCACCGGCAACATCGTCAGTCAAAACGATTTTACCGTCGGCAAAACTGGCCGTGGCACCGGTAAAACTGGCGTTAATGACGGTGATCAGGTCGGCCATCGTAGTACCGTCGGTGCCATAGGTGTAGGTCGCCGATACGGTGGTGCCGTCGGGATTGGTACCGATGATTTCGATTGTGTCGCCACTGGCGAAATTGGTTGTCACCTGCAGCAGGTCATTCAAATCCATGGTGGTGACGGCGGCTTCATTGGCCGTGCCCTGATCGCCGTCACTGAATCCCAGGCTGGTCAGGACATCGTTGGTGCCGGAACCGACTTCAATCGTCAGGTTGGAATTGGCATCGACCGCCCGCAGTTTGATCGCGCCGCTTTCATTGATGGCGACAATCTTGCCGGACAACTGGCTGCTGGCGGCGATCTGGGTATTGATCTCAGTCACCAGCGCCGCGACCGTAGCGTAGGCGCCGGGGTTCAGGGTCAGTTCATTGGTCAGGATTGACCCGGTCCCGGAACGCAGATCGATAGTGAACTGGTCGTTGGCACCGGCTATCACCGACAGCGGCACCGTCACGGCCGAACCGGTTACCAGGGCTTTGCCGGTCATGGCGTTACCCATGGTCCAGACTTCCGATACCGGACTCAGACTGGCATTCAAGTTCCCGGTCAGCCAGACATTTTCCGATGCTTTACCAATCGACACCATATTCGGGTCGATGGTAATGTCACGGATCATGGCCGTGCCCTGGTTGGCAATCGTCTGACTGCGGTTGGACATCCAGCCCTGTACGCCCAGACCATCGGTGGTGGTCAACCGGCCCTCGGAATCGAGATGGAACGATCCGGCCCGCGTATAGAGTTGTTTATTGCCGCTGCCGATTACGAAGTAACCGTCGCCCTGCACCGCCAAATCGGTAATATTGCCGGTGGATTCCAGGGCGCCCTGTGATAACTGGGCGTCGATCGAGCCCAGCGACATACCGAGACCGATCTGCATCGGATTGGTATAGCCGCCGTCGACACTCTTCGTGGAACCGGACAGCAACTGGGTCAGCGTTTCGGAAAAGGTTACCCGGGCACCCTTGTACCCGACAGTATTGATGTTGGCAATATTATTGCCCAGAACATCGATTTTAAACTGGTGACTTCTCAAGCCGGAAACACCGGCGTACAAAGCTCGCATCATAGTATTAACCCTCGTGTTAATCTGTTGTGTGTACTCCGCCTCTGTCGTTCGGCGGGGCGAGGGCTTCCCTGTGGACCGGCGGCGGTCAGCCGCGACGGTCTACTCGGGACCAGCCCATTTGATTGATTGTTATACAATGGCCACACTGTCGATATTGGTGTAAACATTGTCTTTGGACATTTCTTTAGTCAGTGCCGTAATCACCGTCTGATTCTTGACACTGACGATGTAGGCCATCTCATCCATGAGGACCAGCGAATCGTTGGAACCTTTGGCACGCGCCCGTTCCACACCCGAATTCAGGCGCTGGATATCCTCCTGGCTGAGACTGATATTGCGTTCGTTCATCCGGTGCAGGGCATGCGCCGAAAAGCGCAGATTCTGATCCGCCAGTTGCTTGTTCAGCACATCGCCGAATGACACGGACCGCGTGGCGGTCGTCTCATCGGGCTGTTTTTCCTGTGGTTGACCAACCTGCTTTACCGGCCGGCTGTTAACCGGATGTACCTGATTCAGACGTTGCAGTTCAGCGATTGTCATGCTGCTCTCCTATTCATCCGACTGGCTGATTTCCAGAACGTCGGCATAGGATATTTCGATATCGCTCACGACCAGAATCGCATTCCCGCTCTCGAAACGAACCGAGGAAACGATACCGGTCATCATGGTGGTGGCTTCGATGGAATTACCATTGCCGTCTTTGGCAGTGATTTCCACCGCATAGGTTCCGGCCTCCAGCCGGTTACCCTCGGCATCCCGGCCGTCCCAATTGAGCGTCTGTGAACCGGCCGCCAGGCCCGAATCCTCGGTCAGGACCCGGACAACCTGGTTGTCCGCATCACGGATCGTCACCGAAACCTGTTCGGCATAATCACCCAGATGGTACTGCACATTGACCGGATCGTCGCCATTGTACGCCAGATGGTCGCCCAAGGCGCTGATTTCCTTGCCGATCAGAGTCGCCGCCATGGTGTTGTTGATTGATTGCGTCAGGATCAGGTCCAGCTCGGTACTCTCAGCCAGATTGCTGTTAATACTCTGTAATTCTTCCAGAGAACTGAACTGGGCCATCTGCGCTACAAATTCCTGATTGTCCATCGGCTCCAACGGATCCTGGTTTTTCAACTGTTCCACCAGCAGGGTCAGAAACATGCTCTGCTCCGAATTGGCGCTGGCGATACTGGTCGTGGAGTTGGACTGGATGTAGCTCCCGACGCCATTAATTGTGCTCATTGGCATCTCCTGTTATTAATCATGCCAGGACCTCGATCGTATTGTAACCATAGTCACGCCGGTCCTGGATTATTTCGGCTTCTTCGCCGTCTGCCGTTGCGGCAGTATTCTTCTGATTGCGCTGGCCGGTCCGTTGGGTCCGTTCCGGCTGGGACGCATTGCGGTTCTGAAAATATCCGACCGCCACGTCCAGC
>JBDRBK010000027.1:0-11617 GCA_043822705.1 Fidelibacterota bacterium | reverse complement strand
CGTCGTTCGGGATGCCAATAAGAAAGCCCGCAAGGCTGATTATCCTGCGGTCGGTATCTTTTTTCAGTCCTTTGGCAAAGTTAATTGTCAGCATTTGTTGGAACTGCCCAAGGATGCTGTCCTGCAACTGTATGCTTGGATGATCGGGGCCGAGCCGGAAAAGCAGCTGCACAATGCCACCCTGGAAGGGATGCAGGAAGGGACCAACCAGATTCTGGGTCAGTTGCAGGCTGCCACCGATGGTCAGCCTTCCGCTTTTAAAGCCAGCGGGATGAAGGTACGTCTGCTGGAAGATGGCAAGAATCTGGAACTGCCGGTATCCGGAACCGGCATTGACGCCACCCATACCGTGGCCGTCGGCGATCGCACTTTCGAGGTCCGGCATTTCGTTTGGGCCCTCGATCAGGATGATGCGGCCGATTTCGATGACGGTGCCATTGATGTTCACCCGGCGGAATTTTCCTCTTTCCCGATGGATGCCGGCGGGAACAATGAGAGCCATTCGATCGATATGCTGCTGGACGTGGAGTTGGAAATCCTGGTACAGTTAGGCCGCAAGACGATGACGATCCGCGATATCCTGAAATTGGGCAAGGGTTCGGTGATCGAGCTGGAAAAAGCGGCCGGTGAACATCTGGATATATTTGTCAACCGCCGCAAACTGGCCGAGGGCGAAGTTGTCGTGATCGACGATCATTTCGGCATCCGCATTTCCCAGTTGCTGAGCCCGCAGGAAAGAATCAAGAGCCTGGGATGAACAATTTTCGCTTGCCGGGCGCCGGACCCAAGCGCGGGTCGCTGGCCGGAATGGTTATTTTTGCGATCATCATGATCTGGGGGTTTTACCTGGTTTATTCCGGTGGGCCGCGGCAATTCACGCCTCCGCCGATAAATCCGGAAGCCGGTACGGTCATAGCACCGGTCGCCACCGAACCGGGACTAGGCGGACAGATCATCCGCACCGTGGTGGTGACTGCAGCGATCATTGTCCTGATACTGATGGTGGCCCGCTGGTATCGCCGGGCGCTGCCCGGCGGCGGCAGTCTGGCCGGGCTGCAGGTCGCAGTCCAGGGCCGGCACTACCTGAATGCGCGCCAATCACTGCTGCTGGTGGAAATCGAAGGCCGCCGGCTGTTACTGGGGGTGACTGACAACGGTATCAACCTGATCACCGAATTCGAACCGGGGGAGCCGGCGGAAACAGCGACCGGCGATACCACTGCACCGGCCGGACCGGCGCTGCCGGATTCATTCGCCGGGTTGCTGAACCGGTTCCGGAAATCCTGATGAAAATCCGTCCCGTTTTATTCTGGCTGGCGCTGGCCCTGGTGCTGCTGCCGGCTGCTCTGCAGGCCCAGGGTGGTTTGCCAACCATCTCGCTGGGAGTTACGGAATCGACTGATCCCGCCGAGTTCGGCCTGACACTAAAAATCCTGTTTATGATGACGGTGCTGTCGCTGGCGCCGTCGATCCTGATCATGATGACCAGTTTCACGCGCATTATCATAGTCTTCCATTTTCTACGTGCCGCACTGGCGACCCAGTCGGCGCCCTCCAATCAGATCCTGATCGGTCTGGCGCTGTTCATGACTTTTTTCATTATGCAACCGGTCCTGACCGAAGTTAACGATAATGCCCTGCAACCCTACCTGCGGGAAGAAATCACTCAGGATGTCGCCCTGGATCTGGCGGTGCAACCGGTACGGGCCTTTATGCTGAAACAGACCCGTGAGAAAGATCTGGCCCTGTTCTTAAATCTGCGCCAGTCCGATGCACCGCAAACCCGGGATGCTATCAACTTCAGCACCGTGATCCCGGCTTTCATCATCAGCGAATTAAAGACCGCCTTCCAGATCGGGTTTCTGCTGTATCTGCCGATGCTGCTGATCGACATGATCGTTGCCAGCATCCTGCTGTCGATGGGAATGATGATGCTGCCACCGGTCATGATTTCCATGCCGTTTAAAATCCTGCTGTTCGTTCTGGTGGACGGCTGGTACCTGATCGTCGAATCACTGGTGAAAGGTTTCGGATAACCGCCATGAGTACCGATTACGTAATTTATCTGTCCCAGGAAACACTATATACGGCGATTTCGATCCTGGCGCCGATCCTTGGCAGCGCCCTGCTGGTGGGTCTGGCCGTAGGTATTTTCCAGGCGATCACGTCGATTCAGGAAATGACCCTGACCTTCATTCCCAAGATTGCGGTTGTGGGTCTGGTGATACTGCTGCTGATGCCGCGCTTCATCGACAATATCCTCTCCTTTATGGTTGAAATATTCAACCAGATCGCCACGATGGGATTCTGACCCGGTGCCGGTGATTGCTGAATTGCAGGGAATGGTTCCGCAGTTCATGCTGATCCTGACCCGGTTGACGGCCCTGCTGACGACCTTGCCGATCTTCAGCTACGGTTCCATTCCACCGCGGGTGAGGGTCATGCTGGCCTTCGTGCTGGCGGTCATCATGCTACCGCTGTTCGGCGCCGGGCCGCTGCCGGAGTTTACCGGCCTCCTGGATATGTTACTGGCCATGACCCGGGAGATGCTGATCGGCTTGATCATCGGTTTCAGTGCCCGGCTTATTTTTGAAGGTTTTTCCATGGCCGGTTCCTTCATAGCGATCCAGACCGGCTTCCAGATGGCCAACGTGATGGACCCGTCCACTGATCAGCAGGAGCCGATCATCAGCCATTTGTGGATTCTGCTGATGACGACCATCTTTCTGGTGGCCGACGGCCATCACCTGCTGATCGAAACGCTGTACGCCAATTTCCGCCTGATCCCGCTGGGGACCGGCCAAATCCCGCCGGCGGTGGGGCAAACCCTGATTGAGGGCGGGTCACAGGCCTTCGATATCGCCATCCGTTTCGCGGCCCCGGCCTTGGTGTTTTTCCTGCTGGTGGATGTGGCTATTGGCTTCATTGCCCGGGTCATGCCGCAGATGAATATTTTTATGGTGGCGTTTCCTCTGAAGAGCGGACTGGGGATTTTTTTCCTGATTATATCCCTGAATATCTTTCCGATCCTGTACGACGTGGTCTACAGTTCACTGGGTGAATATACCAGCGCCATGATGCAGTTGCTGGGTCAGGACTGATCCGGATGGGCGACAAACCAACCCAGGATAAAACCGAACCGGCAACTGCCAAACGCCGGCAGGAAGCCCGTGAAAAGGGCAGCGTCGCCCGCAGCGTCGAGTTGAATTCGGTGGCGGTCCTGTTCGCCGGCCTGCTGGGTCTGCAATTAATCGCCACCGGTTTGTCGGATAATATCATCAAGATGATGGTTGAGACTTACAATCTATCGTCTTCAATAAACATTACTCCGGGATCACTGCCGGAACAGGCCGGCACTCTGATAAAATTTGTGCTGGCGGTCCTGGCACCGCTGCTGTTGACGATCATGGCTGTCGGCCTGGTGGTCAATTATGCTCAGGTCGGTTTTGTTTTCTCCAAGAAGGCCTTGGAACCGAAATTTGATAAAATCAACCCGTTATCGGGAGTGAAAAAACTGTTTTCGCTGCGGTCGCTGGTCGAGCTGGCCAAGGGTATCCTGAAAATCATCATTATTAGTTTTATCTGTTACCGGATCATCGCCCGGCAGGCGGATCTGTACTTCACTCTCTCCGAGTATCCGGTGGAAGTCATCATCGGCATTCTGGCGCAGTTGATCTTCAAGATGACACTCTACGTGGGGCTGGCTTTGCTGGTTATGGCCCTGGCTGATTTTTTTTACCAGCGCTGGGAATACGAGAAAAGCCTGCGAATGACCAAACAGGAAGTCAAGGATGAATACAAACAGCAGGAAAATCCCGATCTCAAAGGCCATGTCCGCGCCGCCCAACGACGGATTGCCCGCAGCCGGATGATGGTGGCCGTACCCGATGCCACCGTAGTCGTCACCAACCCGACCTTTATCGCAATCGCCCTGAAATACCAGCCGGTCAATCCGACCGACGCCCCGATCGTAGTTGCCAAAGGCAAGCGGAAGCTGGCCCAGCGGATCAAGGAAATCGCCGCTGCGAACGGCGTGCCGATTATTGAGAACAAACCACTGGCACGTGATTTGTATGATGTATGTGAAATCGGTCTGGAGATTCCGATCATGTATTACCAGGCGATTGCGGAAATATTGGCAACAGTATTCAGAAAGACCAAGAGTACATAGAGTTAAGTGCCCGGAACAGATTAAATAACAGTATGGTACCAAGCCCGGAAATAAACCTCAATTCGAAGAGTAATATCTTCCTGGCCGGCGGAATTGTCCTGATTCTGGCGGTCATGATCCTGCCCATGCCCACGTTCCTGATGGACATGCTGCTGGTGATGAATATTTCCTCGGCCCTGGTCATCCTGTTCGTCGCTCTGTACGTGCTGAAACCAGTGGAATTTTCGGTATTTCCAGGGCTGCTGCTGATCGTTACCCTGTTCCGGTTATCGTTGAATGTCGGCACCACCCGCCTGATTCTGGGGCAGGGTTACGCCGGCGAAATTATCGAGGCGTTCGGCTCGTTCGTGGTTCAGGGCAATTATGTCGTCGGTGCGGTCATTTTCCTGGTGCTGGTGATCATTAATTTCGTGGTGATCACCAAGGGCGCCACCAGGGTAGCGGAGGTTTCGGCCCGGTTTACCCTGGATGCCATGCCCGGCAAACAGATGGCCATCGATGCCGACCTGAACGCCGGTCTGATCGACGACCGCGAGGCGCAACAGCGACGTTCCGACATCTCCCGTGAAGCCGATTTCTACGGCTCGATGGACGGTGCCAGTAAATTTGTACGCGGTGATGCCGTCGCCGGCCTGCTGATCACCGCGATCAATATCATTGGCGGATTGATGATCGGCGTGGTGCAGCGTAAAATGCCGATCGGCGAGGCCGCCACCACCTATTCGCTGCTCACCATCGGTGACGGTCTGGTGGCCCAGATACCGGCGCTGATTATTTCCACTGCCGCCGGTATCATTATCACGCGCACGACCTCCGGTACCGATATGGGAACCGAAATTTCCAACCAGGTAACGCGCCAGCCCAAGGCGGTTTTCATCACTGCCGGCGTCCTGGCGATAATGGGTTTCGTCCCCGGACTGCCGTTCTTCCCGTTTATTCTGGTGGCCGGCCTGATCGCCGCTTCCGGCATGAGCATCATGAAGACCAAGGAACGCCAGGCGGCGCTGGTGGAAACCGAAGAGGAACTGCCGCTGCCCGAGACCGAGGACCGGATTGAATCCTACCTGCATCCCGATCCGTTCGAGATTGAAGTCGGGTACGGATTGATATCGCTGGTGGATGAGAACCAGGGCGGCAACCTGCTGGGCCGGATTTCCACGATCCGGAAAAGCATCGCCATCGAGCTGGGCCTGATAATTCCACCGATACGGATTCGGGATAATGTCCAGTTGAAGGCCAATCAGTACGTTTTCAAGATTTACGGCATCGAGGTCGACAGCGGCCAGGTGATGGTTGACCATTTTCTGGTGCTGAACCCCGACGACCGGATGGAACTGGACGGCATTCCCACCACCGAGCCGACCTTTGGTCTGCCGGCCACCTGGATTTCCCGGCGCCTCAAGGAAGAAGCGGAAATCGCCGGTTATACGATCGTGGAACCGCCGGCGGTGATCGCTACTCATCTGATGGAGACGCTGAAAAAGAAAGCTTATAAATTGCTGAATCGCCAGGAAACCCAGCGGATGTTGGATCACCTGAAGGAAACCCACTCGGCGGTCGTGGAGGGACTGATTCCGGATGTGGTATCGCTGGGAATCGTGGAGCAGGTGCTGAAAAATTTATTACAGGAAAAGATACCGATCCGCAACCTGATGCTGATTCTGGAAGCGATCGGTGACCACGCCACCCATACCAAGGACCCCGAAGTGCTGACCGAATTCGTCCGGGCGAGCCTGGCCGAAACGATCACCGATATTTATAAGCAGGGTCAGTCGCAGATTGCCGTGGCCACGCTGGAGCCGAAACTGGAAGACAGTATCATGAGCGCCCTGAAAAGCGGCAACGGTCTGACCCAGAATCTCGGTTTTTCCCCGAATCAGGTGTCCAAAATTTTCCAGGAAATCAGCAATAAAGTCGAGACCATGGTTACGACCGGGTCCTACCCGCTGCTGCTGGTGTCGCCGCTGTTGCGGCGCCAGATCAAGAATTTTGTGGAACCGATTTTTCCCAATCTGTCGGTCCTCTCATTTTCCGAGCTGACGCCCGAGACGGAACTGAATTCCGTGGGCACGGTGAGATATCCGCATGAAGCTTAAGAATTATAGCGGCGCCACGATGCGGGAGGCCCTGGACCGGGCCAAGGAAGAGTTGGGCGACGATTTTGTACTGCTGGAATCGAAGGAACTGAAACGCAATGGGAAAAACGGCCGAAGCGAGGAATTGATGCAGGTAACCGTGGCAGTCGATACCACCCCGCCGGCACCACCGCAGCGCCAGCCGGCGGCTCAGAATCCCTTTGAAAAATTGTACTACCAGGTGGGCAACCCAGCGACAACGGCAGCGGCGGACCAGCAGGTACTGGATCAGATTTCCAGTCTGCAGGCCGATCTGCACCGGCTGAACCGTCGGCTGCGGTCCTTTACCGGAGCGGATTTTCCGCAACCGTTTGACCGGGTTTTCGACCGGCTGGTGGAAGTAGGCATCGGGGCGAACCTGGCGGAACGGTTCATTCGCCAAACCTATCTGAAAAGCAGTCCCGACGAGCCGGCCGCCACTGACATAGTGCTGGTCAAGGTGGCAACGGAAATCCTGAATTTTCTGGAATCGCGGCAGCCGGAGCCGGAACCAGCCACGGGCCCCGAGCGGATCATGATCGTCGGACCCACCGGCGTCGGCAAGACCACAACCATCATGAAACTGGCGGCCGGTGACCGCTACGGCCAGCGTAAAACGGCCATTCTGACCACCGATACCTACCGGGTCGCAGCGACGGCGCCCCTGAAAGCTTTTTCGAAGATCGCCAAAATTCCGATTATCGAGTCGAATAATCCGTTGGAAGTCGCCGCCGGACTGGGCGCCCTGGCTGAATTTGAGGTTCTGCTGATCGATACACCCGGCCGGAGCCCGCGCTTCCCGAATTACCTGAAGGAGCTGCGCGAGTACCGCGAACTGCTGCAGCCGACGGCGGTCCTGCTGACCCTCGGAATGACGGCCGGTGTCGATGATATTCTGCTCTCCACCGGACTCTATTCCAGTCTGGGACCGACCGGCTTGATTTTGACGAAAATGGATGAGACCGGCCGGCCGGGGAAAATTTTGTCGATCCTGGATGATACCAGCCTGCCGTTGCGTTATCTGACCGGCGGACAGTCGGTGCCCCGGGATATAATGACCGTCGATGCCGAAGCTCTGACCAATTCCATCATGACTGCAATTGGGGAACTCTGAGCCATGGACCGCAGCGACACTTATAGCGATCTGATGACCAGTGCGAAAAATACCGGACGGGTGAAACGGCCCGAAATTGTTGTCGTGACCAGCGGCAAGGGTGGTGTCGGCAAGACTTTTTTAAGCGTCAATCTGTCCCTGCTCTGGCGGCGCGCCGGGAAAAAGGTTTTATTGATCGACGCCGATTTCCATCTCGGCAATGTGGACCTGCTGCTGGGTATCAGTCCGCCCTACAGCATTGCCGATGTGCTGCTGAAGAAAATGGAATTAGCGGCGGCGATTGTCAACGGACCCGGCGACATCGATATCCTGCCGGCCTCGTCAGCCGAGATTCGGCTGCTGGAAATGCAGGATCATGTATTGAAAGACCTGGCGCTGGCGTTTGAAAAATTTGAACATAATTATGATGTGGTGGTGGTGGACACCGGCTCAGGCATCGGGCGGGATGTCCTGTCCTTTGTGCTGGCGGCCGATAAGGCGGTAGTGGCCGTGACCCCGGACCCGGCCTCGATTACCGATGCCTATGCCGTCATTAAGGTTGTCAAGCAGACCGGCTCGAATGTACCGCTGCTGCTGGTGGCCAATTCCACCGCTACGGCCGAAGAAGGCGGTATGCTGTTCAACAAGATGAATCTGATCGTGAACAAATTTCTGAAAGATTCGATTCGCTACGGCGGAACTATTCAGTTTAGTCCGCAGATTCGCGAATCGGTACGCACCCAGCAGCCGTTCGTCCTGAGTAATCCCCGCTCCGCGACGACGGTCGAATTACTGGCCATCATAAAGAATATCGAACATACTCCGGTGGAACTCGGTGCCCAGAATTTCAATCTGTTCACCCGGTTGAAAACCAACCGTCAACATAAAATCGACACTCAGAAATGACCAAGACACTCTATAAACTGGCCTTTCTGATTGCCTTCGTAGCACTGTTGTTGCTGGTTATCAGCGGCAAGACCCTGTACACCAGTATCGTCCGCAGTGCGGCGGTTTATATCGGCGTCCTGCTGGCCGTATTTGTCATCGGCAAATTCATTCGGCTGGGGATGGCGATTACAGTGCGCTGGCAATCCGGGAGAAATATTAATTAACCGAACAAACCGACGGAATAGCTATGAATGGTGAAACATTAGTCCGACAATATCTGGTCTCCGGCAATGAAATGGTGCGCGACCAGGCCGTGCAGGCCTTCCTGCCGCTGGTGCGGCATATTGTCAACCGCCTGAATATTCCGCCTTCCGAGACGCTCAGCAAGAGTGATTTCTACCAGTTCGGCATCCTCGGGTTGCTGGATGCCCTGAAACGGTACCGGCCGGAAATGGGTACCCAGTTCAAGACCTTCGCCTACAAGCGGATTTACGGGGAAATTATCGATGCCGTGCGCCAGCATGGTTACCTCAGCCGGGCGCAACTGGATCTGGTCAAGAAAATCGAAACGGCCGAGCGCAGCCTGACGATTGCCCTGCAGCGTGAACCGGCCCTGTCGGAAATCTGTGAACATCTCAATATTGCCGAAGAAGAATACTATTCGATCATCCAGAATGCCCAGTTGAATTACTCGATCTCGCTGATGATGTCCGACGGTAATGACAACACCAGTCAGGCCGGCAACCTGGATATTATCCCGGATCAGAACCAACTATCGCCCGATGAACAACTGGCGGAAGAAAGCCTGAAAGCCGAGTTGAAACAGATCATTGTCAAATTACCGGAAAAGCAGCGTCTGATCCTGGCGCTCTATTATTATGAGGAATTAACGCTCAGCGATATCGGCCAGGTGCTGGGTGTTTCGGAATCACGAATCTCGCAAATCCTTAATGAAACGCTGGTGAAGATTCGAGGCCGTTTGAAACTGTGAGGTAAAAACCATGGCACTCAACGATAATATTGATACCCAGGGCGTCTATAATCTGGGCTTGATCAAACCGGTGGAGGGCGTCAACCGCCAGCCCACCGCCCGCGAGCGCCGGGAAAAACAACCGAAATCCAAGCCTGCCACCGACCAGGTCGTGCTGTCGAAAGCGGCGTTGGAGAATTCCCGGGAAGAAAATAACGACGATGAACAGTATAGAACCGACATCCTGGAGTTGTCCGTGGGGAAAATTGATTTCCATGTCTAAACGCTTTACCGGAATAATCATTCTGCTGCAACTGCTGGGCGGTCTGGTCCGCGCCGATGTGGTCAAGGAACCGATCCGCTTCGTAATGCTGTCAGGTGAATTCGAACAGTACTGGCGCCTGATAATTTCGGCGGTCAACGATGTGGATGCCCAGTACGATATCTATCCGCGGGTCTGGATCGATACGGTCGAGACGGAATTCAAAATCCGGTTGAAATCAAAAATACCGCTACAGTTTGTCGGCGATCGGACTCGTTTCGAAGGCGGTATTGACAGTCTGCGGATCGAAGTCGTGAACCAGGATGAGGAAACGCTGCTGATCGAAGGTGATTTGAAACGCCTGACCCAGATCGTCAGCCACCGGCTGTCCAACCGTAATTTTTTCGTTTTCGATATTTACACCGGCAAAATCAATATCGGCGAAATAGCCGGCGACCGGGAAATCCTGTTCAGTCAGAAAATCTGGGGCAGCAGCGACAGCCTGCATATCGCCCAGATGAGTCAACTGGCCGACGACCTGCGACAGGAGGGACTGGCGGTCAACGTGTCGCAGGAAGTCCGGAATGAAATGCTGATGCAGGCGCTGCTCTATTCATCGGTGGCCTTCGGAGTGTTCCTGATTATCGTGCTGAATGTCATCATTATTAAAGCGCTGCGCAGCCGTAAACGGAAAAAAACCGAAGGCAAGAAAACCGGAGCCGATTCCAAGGAACGGGAAAAACAAGTGCGTGCGATCATGGCCGCCGAAAAAATCAGTTACGACGAAGCGGAACTGAAACTGAATGTTAAGAAGGTTTGATTGGTACCGGCATGCCGCTTCCCAAAACAATAGATGAAAAACTGATTTCGGTCGACGGCGATTTGAACGACCTGTTGAAACGACTGGAACCGGGTATGGTTTTAAACGGCCGGATCGTGGATTGTCTGGGCGACGATAAATATATTCTGCGAATCTGGGGCTATAATGTATTAACCCAATCCCATTATTCATTTCAACGGTTCGATGAAATCGAACTGGTAGTGAAAAAAGTCCAGCCGGAGTTCGAACTGGTGCTGCAACCCGCCGGTCACAACCGGGCCGGAAAAGCCGCCCGGTCGGGCGCGGGCGGCGATGTGAGTATCATTGTTTTCTAGAATGGAATCAGCCTTGAAATCCCATGGTCAGATCGAAGCCCCGCCACCGCCCGAGGATTACCGGGTCCTGCGGTTGACGCAGCTCCCGACCATCCGCGAGTATGCCAGCACGATCCTCGAAAATATTTCTGACGCGATTTTTCTGCTGGACCCATCCGGCAAGATCAAGGACGCCAACCAGACCGCCCTCAAACTGCTGCGGGTATCCAAGGTCAATCTGACCGATAAGTTTATCGATGAACTGATAATCGATCCGCCGGCGGGGCACCCGCTGCGCAACCGGCCGCGCCTGATGCAGGCGTTACGGCAGGGGCAATTTCAGGATCTGGAGGCGATCCTGGTTTACAAACTGGTCCAGGTGCCGGTTTACGTCAGTTTCAGCGTCGTGAAAAATTTTGACGATACGCTGAATTCGATTATTGTCAGCGCCAAGGATATTTCCGGCATTAAAATCCTCGAGCAGAAACTGTTCAAGCAGCAACTGATGGCCATCTCGCAGGACCGCCTGCGGTCGCTGGGCGAGCTGCTGGTGGGACTGGTACACGAGCTGGGGCAACCGCTGTCCTCCCTAAAACTGGTGACCGAATTGACCCAATCGCAGGTGAGCGGTGGTCGGCTTGATCCTGATCGACTGGAGCAGAATCTGGCGGATATAATGGAATTTATCGGACGCATGTCCGGCACGATCCACGGTATCCGGTCATTTGCCCAGCGGACTCAGGATGAAGTTCACGGTCTGGTGGATTTGAAGCGGTGCGTGACCGGGGCCCTGCGTTTAATGAGTTATGATCTCGATCAACGCGATATCGCCGTGGAATTGACGGTTGCCGCCGATCTGCCCAAACTCTGGGTCAACCCGGTGGCCCTGGACCAGGTGTTTGTCAATCTGCTCACCAACACCAAGGATGCCTTTGATGCCCGGGATGGGGAATCCCCGGACTCCGGCCGGAGCGCCAAGTTGATC
>JBDRBK010000026.1:0-2597 GCA_043822705.1 Fidelibacterota bacterium | reverse complement strand
CAACCCATCGATTTCAGGATACCGATCTCGCGGATTTTCTCGAGCACAATCATTGCCAGGGCCGCCACAATATTGACTACACCGACCAGGGCGATCAGGCCGAAAATAATCAGTATCGGCCATTTCTGAACCGCCAGCCAGTTGAACAGTATCCGGTGCTTTTCTTTCCACGACAGGATAAAATACGGGTAGCCCAGGCTGTTTTCCAGTGTTTGCAGAGCCTGATCGAGCGCTTCGGCCCGATCCAAAAATACCACCCGCCCGGTGATCTGTTCCGGCAGTGCGAACAGGCGCTGGGCGGCGACCAGGTCCAGATATACCATCAGACCGTCGTATTCCTGTAAACCGGAGTGATAAATACCGGAAATCGAAAATTGTCCCAAGCGCCGGGCACTGGACACCCGGTGCATATTCGCCAGGTCGAACAGGATAATTTTATCACCCAGTTCCAGACCCATTTTCCCGGTCAGTTCACTACCGACAACGACGCTCTGTGCATCCAGCCGGAATTCGCCCGCACTTAGCAGGGAAAGGAGTCCCGCCGGGATTTCGTCACCCTGGTAGGCCTCCACCACGATCCCTTCGGCCTGCTGACCGTGCCGCAGAATAGCCGGTTTCTGGATGTAAGGATAGACCGCGCAACCGGCCGGCAGGCGGGTCAGGGCCGAATCCAACAGAGCATCGGACCTACCGAGCGCTTGATCCATAAAGTGCTCAATGCGGATATGACCATCGAAATCAGTCAACTTGGCGCTGAGTGTGCGTTCGAATCCGGCAAGAATGCTGAAGGTCAGGATCAGGGCCGCGATTCCCAGACCCAGTCCGGTCATCGCCATAGCGCCGGCATAACGTGAAAAACTCGATAGCTGCGGAATACCAAGATGGCGCCGGGCGATCTTGAAAGTCAGACTCATGCCGGTCGAATTTTAATTAATTTATGAATAGTATGCATAGCTTACCGCCGATCGCAGCCGGATCGGTGGATTATGAACCGGACATGGAATTGATCCGGGAATTAGGCTTCCCGTGGTTCCGGTCAATCGATTTTTCGCATGGCCGGGAAGAGCACCACATCGCGGATCGAGTGCTGCTCACCCAGCAACATCACCAGCCGATCGATGCCCATACCGACGCCACCGGTAGGCGGCATGCCGCATTCGACGGCCTGCAGGAAATTCTCATCCGGAACCTGGGCTTCCTCGTCCCCGGCCACCTTCAGGTTCGCCTGCGCCTCAAAGCGCTCACGCTGATCCAGCGGATCGTTCAGTTCGGAAAAAGCGTTACAGAATTCGGCACCGCCGATGAACAGTTCGAAGCGTTCCACCAGTTCCGGATCGCCGCTGCGATGCATTTTAGCCAGGGGTGAGATCGCCTTGGGATGATCGGTCACAAATGTTGGTTGCAGTAAATTAGGCTCGACCAAAGTACTCATCATCAGGTCCAGCAGGTTGCCGTAATTAGCTTTATCAGGAACAACAATTTCAAACTCGGCGCAGATTTCCGCCATTTCCCGGACGGATGCATTACCCAGCTCATACCCGGTGGCTTCCTTCAGCAGTGTCAGGATCGGCTTGCGGCTAAAAGGTCGATTGAGATCAATCTCAACGCCATTCCAGGTGACATTTGTTTTTCCCACTGCCTGCGCCACCGTTCGGATCAGATCTTCGACCAAATCCATCATATAGTTGTAATCCACATACGCCTGGTAAAATTCCAGCATCGTGAATTCCGGGTTGTGATTCCGGTCCATACCCTCATTGCGGAAATCCTTGGAGATTTCATAAACCCGGTCAAATCCGCCGATAATCAGCCGCTTTAGATACAGTTCGTCGGCGATCCGCAGGTACAAAGTCTGATCCAGGGCATTGTGGTGCGTAGTAAATGGCCGGGCATTGGCGCCCCCGTACAGCGGCTGCAGCACCGGCGTTTCGACTTCGAGATAATCACGTTGATCAAAATAGCGGCGCACGGCGGTAATAATTTTACTTCGCAGGATGAAAATATCCCGGACTTCCGGGTTGACGATCAAATCCAGATGACGGTGACGATAACGCAGCTCCTTGTCCTGGAAGGCATCGAAAGTTTCGCCATCCTTTTCCTTGACCACCGGCAACGGCCGGATGCTTTTACTCAGTATCGTAATTTCCCGGGCGTGAATGGAAATCTCGCCGGTCTTGGTCGTAAATACATAACCGGCCACACCCAGAAAATCACCGATATCCAGTTTTTTGAACACTTCGTAGGAATCGTTGCCGATATCGTCGCGGCGCAGGTAGCACTGAATCCGGCCGGCATGGTCCTGAATATGAACAAAAGCCGCTTTACCCATGATCCGCAGCGACATGACCCGTCCGGCTACCGCCACATCGCGACCCTCCAGTGCAGCATAGTCGCCGATGATTTTCTGGCTCAAGTGGGTCGGTTCGTAACTATACGGGTAAGGATTGACGCCGGCATCACGAATCGCCTGCAGTTTTTCCTTACGAAACTGGATGATCTGATTTAAACTCTGTTTTTCTTCTGACATGCTATCCTGTTATACTTTTTTCCCGGCGCTATCCTTCATCTGCCACAGCAAGTAGGCCCGGATAAAACGG
>JBDRBK010000025.1:0-4770 GCA_043822705.1 Fidelibacterota bacterium | reverse complement strand
ACCTTCGATCACATTATTCGGGGCGACGTTGCAGAACAGGGCGATCTTGTTCTTGGTGGCACGGTCGATCTTGTAATCGGACCGGCACAGGATGATATCGGGTGAAAGGCCGATTTCCCGCAGGCGCATCACCGAATGCTGGGTGGGTTTGGTCTTCAGTTCTTCGCTGGCTTTGACATACGGCACCAGCGTCACGTGTACGATCATGTGATTGTGATAGCCGACCTCCACCGACAACTGCCGGATCGCTTCCAGAAACGGCAGGCTCTCGATATCACCGACGGTACCGCCCACCTCGCAGATCACCACGTCGAATCGCTTGGGCGTATTGACGGCCCGGATGCGGGCGATGATCTCATTGGTGATATGGGGAATCACCTGGACCGTGGCGCCCAGATAATCGCCGGCGCGTTCGCGCTCGATCACGGTACTGTAAATCTGTCCGGTGGTGGCATTATTATGTTTGCCCATGTTGACGTCGATGAAGCGCTCGTAGTGCCCCAGGTCCAGGTCGGTCTCGGAGCCGTCGTCCAGCACGAAAACTTCGCCGTGCTGGTAGGGATTCATCGTGCCGGGATCGACATTCAGGTAGGGGTCCAGCTTCAGGATCGTTACCCGCAGGCCGGAACTCTTCAGCAGATAGCCGATCGAGGCGGCGGCGATCCCCTTGCCCAGGCCCGAGATCACGCCACCTAATACAAAAATATATTTAGTCGGTCGAGCCGCCGCCATTTTCAACCTCCGATACCGGCTCGACAGCCGGCTGATTAATTTCCGGTTCGATAGAATTTTCCATTATGCTCGCCACCAGTTCCAGGTCCGCTTTGGTGTCGACTCCGTAGGCCGCGTAAGTGGTCAGCACCGCCCGGATCGGAATTCCATTATCCAGGGCCCGCAATTGCTCGAGGCGCTGCTCAATTTCGTTGAAGCTGGGCGGCAACTGGGTGAAGCGCAGCAACGTTTCCTGCCGGAAGGCATAAATACCCACATGCCGGTAGCAGCCGCCGATCAGATGATCGGGAACCAGCCGCCGGAAATCCACCGCCAGCAGGCTCTCATCGAGAAAAACCTTGACCACATTGGGATTCAGCAGCTCCGCCACGGTCAGATTCCGTGCGGCGGCGGTCGCTATGACCGTAGCCGGGTCCTGGAAACAGTCCACCAGATCATCGATCAGGGATGGCTCCAGCAGCGGTTCATCACCCTGGATATTAACGACCACCTCCACCTCCCGCTCCGCCACCGCTTCGGCCACGCGATCGGTGCCGGACTGATGCCGCCGGGAAGTCATAACCACTCGGGCGCCGAATTTCTCGAGAACCTGCCGCACCTGCTCGTCATCCACCGCGATCAGGACCTCGTCCAGAGACGCGGCCCGGCAGGCGCGCTCGTAAGCATGCAGCACCAGCGGCCGGCCCTGCAACGGGGCCAGTATTTTCTCCGGGAAACGGGTCGATCCCAGGCGGGCCGGAATCACGCCGATATTCAAAACCGCCGCCTCCGTCCGTCACCACCGGAGCAGAACCGTCCACCACCGGAATTATGCCGTCCCGGGACAATGGGAATACCAGGTAAAATAAAATTTTCCATGTTTTACAATTTCCGTGCCAACAAGCCTGTTGAACGGTAAAATTTATCACAGCACAGGTGAGCGTCCAAGTAAAAGGAACGAGAAAATGCAGGCGGCTTAGGGACTAACGGTTGAACCGCCGGCCACGACCGGAAATGAGGTCGTGATTATTATCGGAAATACGGGAAACGGCAGCGCAGTCTTAACAATCTACGAATTACACTGGCCGGGGTTGATGCCCGAAGGCTTCGGGCTGGTTCCCGAAAGCTTCGGGATGGTTCCCCAAGGCTTCGGGGTGGTTCCCCAAGGCTTCGGGGTGGTTCCCCAAGGCTTCGGGATGATTCCCCAAGGCTTCGGGGTGGTTCCCCAAGGCTCCGGGATGATTCCCCAAGGCTTCGGGATGGTTCCACAAGGCTCCGGGATGGTTCCCCAAGGCTCCGGGATGATTCCCCAAGGCTTCGGGATGGTTCCCCAAGGCTCCGGGATGGTTCCCCAAAGACCGGTGACAACAATTGTTTGGATATGTAAGTAAACTGCAGTCACAATCCTGAATTAATTGAAGATCTTGTTCCCATTTTTAAATAAATACCGGCCAAACTGGATTAACCATTACCGTTTGGCAAAATAAAATCTATTCCGAATGCAGCGACTTGATCGGGTCCAGCTTGGCGGCCCGGTAGGCCGGGTAACTGCCGAAGCCGATCCCGATCAGCGAACAGACCAGAAGGCCGTAAAAAGCCCAGTCCATTGGAATCACCGCCGGAATCTTAAAAATCATCGCCACGGCATTGCCGCCCAGCACCCCCAGGATTACGCCGGCAATGCCACCGAATTCGCTCAGAAAAACCGCCTCGGTCAGAAACTGGGTCAGGATGTCGCGGCGGTTGGCCCCCACGGCCTTGCGGATGCCGATCTCCTTGATCCGTTCCGCCACCGAGACCAGCATGATATTCATGATGCCGATCCCGGCCACCACCAGGGCGATAATCGAAATCGCGAAGGCAAACAGCTTGACCCCGGCGGTGAACTGGCCGAAAGTATCGATCAGTTCATCGTTGGAGGATACCTCGAAATCATTTTCTTCCCCGGGGGCCACCTGGCGGATCGCCCGCATAATCCCGATTGCCTCATCCTGGGTCTTTTCATACAATTCCACCGATTCGGACTCGATGGTGATCGACAGGGAAGTCCAGCGGCTACCGAACCGGCGCAGGTAATTAGTTATCGGAATCAGGACGAATTCATCCTGGCTCTGTCCGAACAGGTTGCCCAGCCGTTCGGTTATCCCGATCACACGGTATTTGAGGCCGTCCACCAGGATGTACTTGCCCAGCGGGTCTTCAAAAGGAAACAGCTGGTCGACGATATCCATGCCCAGCACGGCGACATTACGGGCGAAATCCACGTCCTGCCGGGTCAGATCACGGCCATCGGCGATGTAAGTCTTGAGGCTGCGCAGGGCACCTTCGTCGCCGCCGTTGACGGCGGCGCTCAGTTTGGCCTGCTTATCCTTGTACTTGATACTGCGACCGCCGGTCCCGTCGATCACACTGACCGCCACCGGCAGGCGTACCTGTTCCTTCAGCGCTTCGAACTGGCGGTAGGTGATATTCCTGCGGTTGCGGTATTTGTCGCGGGTGTGGCCCCCCATCTGGATCAGGGGATATTTCTGGATGATAAAAGTGTTGCTGCCGAAGATGCTCAGGCCGGAATTGATCGATGATTCCAGCGTCCTGATCGCCGTCATGGCGCCGATCACGGAAAAGACGCCGATCGTGATGCCCAGCAGGGTCAATGAGGCACGCAGTTTGTTGCCGCGGATCGCTTCGAATGCCATGCGGAGACTCTCGCGGAGCGTGAAAGCCAGGTGGCGGGTGCGGATTTTACTCATAACGCAGGGCCTCGATCGGGTCCAGTTTGGCCGCCCGGTAGGATGGGGCCAGACCGGAAAACAGTCCCACCAGCACACTCAGCAGAATCGACAGCAGGGCCAGCCAGACCGGCATCGCCGAAGGAAACACAAATTTATTGATCAGCAGGCTGCCCCCGTAGGACAGGGCCAGGCCGATAAATCCGCCCAGCAGACAAATGATGATCGCTTCGAGGATGAACTGCCCCAGGATCATCGTCCGGGTGGCGCCGATCGCCTTGCGGATGCCGATCTCGCGGGTCCGTTCCTTCACTGTCACAAACATGATGTTCATGATCCCGATGCCGCCCACCACCAGCGACAGCACGGTAATGAAAACGCCGGTTCCGCCGATCGCCATCTTGATCATGTTATACTGGGTGCGGAAAGCATCCTGCTGATTGATGGCAAAGTCATCCTCTTCGCCCGGTTTCAGGCCGCGAATCCGCCGCATGATGCCGGTTAATTCGTCCTTGGCCGCCTCCATCTGGGTTCCGTCGACCTTGACCATAATCTGGCCCCAGCCGCGCCGTGAGAACAGGCGTTCGAAAGTACCGATGGGAATGCCGATCCAGCTATCCATGCTCACCAATCCGAGAAACTTGCCCTGCTTCTCGATCACGCCGATCACACGGAAGGAATAATTACCCAGCTTGATTTTCTGGTCGATGGGATCCTCGCCCCCGAACAGTTCGTTGACTACGTCATAACCGATGACCGCCACCCGCGAACCGGAGCGGTCCTCCCCCGGCGTAATGAAGCGGCCCTGCTCGATATTGGCGGTGGAGGTCTGTTGGTAGTCGGTGGTGGTGCCTTCGATTTCGACGCCCATCAGGCTGTTCTTGCCGCGAACCACCGTAACCCGCCGCGACACGCTGGGCACCACAGCCTGGGCGTAGCGCGAATAACGCTTGATATCTTCCACATATTTCGGTTTGATGTTGGGGCGGTTGCGGATTTCCCACCAACTGCGGTTATCGAACCAGGCATGCTTGCTGATAAACAGGACATCCCGGCCAAGAAAATCCATGCTTTTCTCGAATGAACGGTCCAGGCCTGAAATCAGGGTGCCCATCAGAGTCACCGCCAGGATTCCGATAACGATCCCCAGCAAGGTCAGGAACGAGCGCGCCTTGTTGGAAATGATTGCGTCCAGGGCAATCCGGAAATCCTCGATAAACAGGCCGATCACGACTGTGGCCTAATGTCCCCTGTGATTGGCAACATCATCGCTGATCCGGCCGTCGAACAGGTGGATGGTGCGGTGCGCATGCTCGGCGATGTACTGTTC
>JBDRBK010000024.1:0-13891 GCA_043822705.1 Fidelibacterota bacterium | reverse complement strand
ATTTAGTTCAAAGCGGCTGTTTAAACGCAGCCGCTTTTATTATTTCGGAGTCGTATGAATAAGGAACAGGTTCGGGAACTGTTGAAGACAGTCAAATATCCCGGCTTCAGTCGCGACATCGTCTCGTTCGGGATGATATCCACTATCAGTGTTCGGGATACTTCGCTGACACTCGAACTGAACAGTATTACCGACCAACAGGATAAAATCAACGCGGTTATCGAAAATGTCCGCCAGGTGCTGGAATCCACGGGCAGCTTTTCCGAAATAAAAATCGACCTGGTGGCACCGCCGTCGGCTCCGGCCAAAGTCGGCCCGAGCGGCAATCGTGATCCTTTTGCCCACCAGGGTCCATTGCCGGGCGTCAGACATGTCGTGGCCATTGCCAGCGGCAAAGGGGGCGTCGGTAAAACGACCATAGCCGTCAATCTGGCCGCGACCCTGCACAACCGTGGTTACCGGGTTGGCCTGCTCGACCTGGATATTTACGGACCATCATTACCGATCGTGCTGGGGATCAACGAGCGTCCGCTGGTTTCGGAAAATAATAAACTGATTCCACTGGAACGGTACGGCCTGCGGGTAATGAGTTTCGGGTTTATCAGCGGTAATGACGCGCCGGCGGTCTGGCGCGGCCCGATGGTGGCGAAGATGACGGAACAATTTTTCAATGACGTTGAGTGGGGCGAATTGGATTTCCTGATTCTGGACCTGCCGCCCGGCACCGGCGATGTCCAGTTGACGCTGGTCCAGAAGCTGAAAATCAGTGGCGCCGTCATGGTCACAACCCCGCAGGATATTGCCGTGGCCGATGTCAGCAAGGGTGCCGACATGTTTCGCAAGGTGGCTGTCAACGTTCTGGGCGTAATCGAGAATATGTCCGGTCTGCGGTTGTCCGGTCGTATCACGGGCCGGGACGGGCAACCACTTCCGGGTGCCGTATTAAAACTGGAAGGCTTTGCCGACCAGACCGGCGGCCCGGACGGTGAGTTTGAAATTTACCTGGATTTATTCAAAAAGGGTGGCGGCGAAAAAGAAAGCCGGCGTTTGAATGTGCCGTTGCTGGGAGAAATACCGTTAGCCCGGGAAGTGATGGAAGCCACCGATTCCGGCCAACCATTGGTCAGTCGCGACCCGACTTCGCCCATCAGCCGGATTTATGACCGGATCGCGGCCCAAATAATTAAACAATTGGAAAAATAGGGAAGAAAATGGTAACTGAAAAACAAGTAATGGATGTGCTGTATCAGTGTTTTGATCCGGAAATCCCGGTCAACATCGTTGATTTGGGACTAATCTATGATGTGGCCGTCGTGGATAAAAAAGTGTCGGTCACGATGACGTTGACGACACCGGGCTGCCCGATGCACAGCCAGATTGCCGCCGGCGTGCGTGAAAGCGTCGCTAAAATCGATGGTGTAAACGAAGCCGAAGTAATTATGGTCTTCGACCCGCGCTGGACGGCCGATATGATTTCGCCGGCCGGCCGTAAAATTCTGGGACTGCCGGAGTAATTTCTCGCCCATGCCCCGAAAACCGATATCTTTCCGGTAATGAGTTCAATTCCGGCCATCATCAGTTTGCTCGGGCTCGCCTTTGCCGCCGTATACCCATTATGCCTATGGCTGGTCAGCAGGGAAACCATTCCCCGGTTTTTGTACTGGCAGTTGTTGTCGGCCGGACTGGCCGGACTTCTGGGCTTCGGTCTTTTATGGTATTTTGAGGTCGCCTTTCAGCTACGGCTCTCGGGGGCGGTCTGGCTGACGGCGTTATTCGCGACCAACCTGTATTATTGGGGCAGTCCGAAAATTTCTGCCTGGGTGACGTCAATTCCATCGGTATTTGGTCTGATCGTGCTTTTTCAGGTGTCCGAAATCCTGATTTATCCCTCGATAATGATATTTGTAATTCAGGTGCTCAATGTTGGCCTGCTGGGGATATTTCTTCTGTTTACCGTCCGGTTGCGGCAAGGCGGTGATAATACCCAGGATGATCGCAAAACACGTTTTTTCAGTAAAGCTGTGTTGACCCTTTTGGCTGCTAAAACTGTTTGGGCGACCTACAGTATCTTATGGGGTGATGTCAAACAAATGCCGGGTAATACTGACTGGCGGACATTTATAGTGGAGCTGCAGGGTCACCTGCCGCTAACGGCGCTGTTTTTCGGACTGCTGGTACCGATTCTGGTCCTGATGCTGGTACCGCAATTTCTGAAGGAACTTGATTCGCGCCGGTTGCTGGCGCTGCTGTACCCGACGGTCGCGGCCTTGACGGTAGCGGTGGTGCTTTCCCTGTTCTACCTGTTTCAATTTGGAATAATATTATGACCGGACTGACAAGCCGTTACCCCCGGAGTGTTTTTCGTGTTATTGACTGGTCTTGGTATTCTCGGACGAGGGCTTGACTGAGGGAGAGAAGCAGGGGTAATTTCCATATTCTATTTTAGTTCCGGAGCTTGTTTTTGTAAGTGGCTGCAACATCCAAATTACGTGAAGAGACACTGGCTCGGGGTAATCTCCCGGTCCATATTGCTATTGTAATGGATGGCAACGGTCGCTGGGCCAAACAGCGCCGGTTGCCGCGGGTGGCAGGTCACCGGGAAGGTATCAATTCCGTTCGCGAAATCACCCGGGTCTGCGGCGAAATTGGAATCCGGCACTTGACGTTGTACACTTTTTCACAGGAAAACTGGAACCGGCCGGTGACCGAGGTATCCGCAATCATGCAGTTACTGATGACTACGATCCGGGCGGAAATTGACAATCTTCATAGTAACAATGTGCGCTTGACGGTTATCGGCCGGCTGGAAGATCTCACGCCGGATACGCGCCAGGGGATGCTGGACGGACTGGAAAAAACCCGAAATAATACCGGTCTGAACCTGAATTTGGCCTTGAGCTACGGCAGCCGCCAGGAAATAACCCGGGCGGTAAGAGCGATAGCCGACAAGGTCATGCGATCGGAATTGGATAGTGCGGCCATTGATGAAGCGATGGTCAGTCGGCACCTCTACACCGCCGAGATGCCCGATCCGGATCTGCTGATCCGGACCGGCGGAGAGTTTCGGATCAGTAATTTTCTACTCTGGCAGATGGCCTACACCGAAGTTTTTGTCACGCCTGCCTACTGGCCGGATTTCCGCGAACGGGAACTTTTGGAGGCAATTGGCGAATACCAGAAACGCGAGCGTCGCTTTGGCATGGTCAGTGAACAATTGAAACAGTAAGAATGAAAAACATAAGAATTATTTCGATTATTTCTTTTCTTTTATCCACCCTATCGGCCCAGGAGTTACCGGAACTCAACCTGCTTGCCGTCGAGGTGGAAGGCAATCAGATCACCTCCGCCAGCGTAATTCGCTATACCAGCGGACTCGCCGCCGGGCAGACCATAGCCGGCACCGAATTCCCCCGGGCCGTTAAGCGGCTGTGGGAATTGGGCGTTTTCAGCAATGTCCAGATTCGGCTGGATGAGGAAACGGCCGAAGGTATCCGGATTACGATTGCCGTCAAGGAAAACTATGTCCTGGGGCACGTTCATTATGAAGGCAATAAGAAAATCAAGGTCAGCAAATTCGATGAAGAACTGGGCTTGACTTCCGGTCAGCGGATCCAACCCAGTACGATTTCACGGACCATTCGCAAGATGCGCGAGCTCTATACCGAAGACGGCTACATTCAGGCGGAAATAACCGGTGAAATTGTTGACCCGCGCCCGGTCAGTGTGGATAAAAAACGCAAAAAAGACAAGACCATCCAGCCGGTACAGGCGGCCGAAGGTGTACGTGACCTGGTTTTTAAGATCAAGGAAAACAGCAAGGTCAAGACCCGCAATGTTCAAATCGAAGGCAATGATACTTACTCTGATTTCCGTTTGCGGCGGGTTCTGAAAGAAACTAAACAACAGCGCTGGTACCTGTTCTGGCGCGGTCATTTTGACGAAGATAAATTTGAAGAAGATAAAACGGCCCTGGGTAAATTTTATCGTGATCGCGGCTACCGGGATTTTGCCATTTTAAGCGATTCGGTCATTTCCAGTGCCGACAACAATCGGCTGGATTTAATAATCCGGGTTAATGAGGGACCGAAATATTATTACCGCAATTTTTCCTGGTCCGGTAATACCTTGTATTCGGTTGACGAACTGAACCGTCGCCTGAATTTGTCAAAGGGCGGCGCCTACAGTGAACAGGAATTCAACCTGGCGACATATGACCGGGTGCAGGGTCTGTACATGGACAGCGGTTATATCTACAGTCAGATTCAGCCGCAGTTTTCACCGGTTGGCACTGATTCACTGGATGTGAATTTTCTGATCGTCGAAAATCATCAGGTATCGGTCCGGAATATCAATATCACCGGAAACTCCAAAACACGGGAAAATGTAATCAGGCGGGAATTAATGCTGTTTCCCGGGGATGTCTTCAACCGGGAAAAGTTGATTCAAAGCCAGAGAAAAATATTCATTTTGAATTATTTCGCCGATGTGGTCCCCGACGTGGTCCCGGTCGACGAAGATGAGATCGACCTGGAAATAACCGTCGAGGAGCGGTCCTCCGACCGGGCCAGCGCCAATATCGGTTTTACCGGCGAATATGGCATGACCGGCGGCGGCAGCCTGGAGTTTAACAATTTCGATCTGTCAAACCCATTTCGCAGCGGCAATGGCCAGCAACTGAGCCTGAGCTTCAACGTGGGCACCCAGTATTCGATCGGGCAGACGCAGCCGGCCTCGAAATACCATTCGGTTTCATTGAGTTTTATCGATCCGATGGTCCGTGACAGCCGCAACCTGATCGGTTTTTCGCTGTACTACACGCTCCGCGGACAATCGACGTACTATTATTTTCCGCTGGATATCGAGTTACGGGGCGGATCGTTGCGCTGGGGGCGTCGTTTCAAATGGCCCGATGATTATTTTCGCGGCACCTGGGTGTTCAATGCGGTCAATAAACGCTACACCGGAACCCAGGATAATATTGACCGCTACGTCAATGGCGCCGAATCCACGCTGGGGCTGAGCATCACGCAAATAATCGCCCGCGAGAGTCGCGACCACCCGGAATTCCCGACCCGCGGATCCCGCATGGTCTGGGAATCCACCCTGTCCGGCGGACCATTACCCGGGAACGAGGATTATCATAAACATATATTGAATTTGGAATGGTATACGCCTACATTCAGTAAATTTGTTTTGACCGGTTCTTTAAAAATGGGGGCGATCCAGCCGCTGCCTGATCCGGATGAGGAGTATTCTCTGATTCCGCTGGACGAGAAATTCATCATGGGCGGTAGTGGAATTCCGTACGGAAACATGTTGCGGGGTTATCCCGACAATTCGATCGGTCCCCAGTACAACGGGAGTCCGATTGGCGGCAATGCAATTGTCAAATACACCGCTGAGTTCAGGTTCCCGTTCTCAGAAAATCCAGTGGTCTACAGTCTGGCTTTTGCTGAGGCCGGTAATGTGTGGCAGTCCCACCAGTTAACCGAGCCTTTGCATCTTCCGCGGACATCGGCGTTAAATTTGCGTCGCTCCGTCGGCTTTGGAATCCGGTTCTTCATGCCGATGGTGGGTATGCTGGGATTCGACATGGGTTACGGATTTGACGATATTACCGGTGACGGAAAAGCATCCGGCTGGAATTATCACATTATTTTCGGTCAACAGTTTTAATCATCGCAAGGAGGAATTAGTGACACGTAAAACGGTTTTATCAACTGTATTACTGGGACTTGTACTACTGCCACTAACGGTACAGGCTCAAATAAAAATCGGTTATGTTCAGTCGGAGCGGATCAGAGCGGAATATGAAGAATTCCGTGATGCCGAATCACAACTGCAACTGGATTTCCGGAAAGTTCAGTTCGAATACCAGGCGATGTTAATCAAGCTGGACAGTCTTAAGCAGGATTTCGAGACCCAGCGTCTGATGAGTTCCCCGGAATGGCGCCGTGAAAAAGAGAAGGAAATTGTCCAACTGGAGCAGAACATTCAGGCTTACCAATCTCAAAAAGTAGGGCCGGAAGGCGAATTATATAAGAAACAGGCACAGTTGGAATATGTAATTCTGGGCCAGGTCAAACAGGCCGTCGATAAGGTGGCGATTGATAAGGGTTATGAATTTATTCTGGACGGTTCAGTTTCTCTGCTGTATGCCAAGCCTACCCACGATTTAACGGATGACGTACTGCACGAGCTGAGAAAAATCAGTTCGGGTAAATAAATTTGACAACACTTGGAGAGCTCGCGACGCTCGTGAGCGGTGAACCGGTCGGCGATGCACGGCTGGAGATTGCTGGCGTTTCCGAGATTCAGCATGGCCGGGCGGGGACGATAACCTTTCTGAGTAATCCGAAGTACCGGCAATATCTTTCCGATTGTCCGGCGGCCGCGATAATCACCAATCAGCGCGACTTGCTCGCAGGGCGCCCCGGTATCATCGTCGAAAACCCCCAATTGGCGATTGCCCGGGTGCTCGAGTTGTTTCAGCCACTGCTGGAACAGCCCGTCGGTATTCACCCGACAGCGCTTATCGCGCCTACCACCCGGATTGGAGCGGGGGTTGCCGTGGGTCCCTATACGGTAATTGAATCGGGCGCCGAAATCGGCGACGGGACCATTATTGGTGCCCATACTTTCATCGGACAGAATTCCAGGATCGGGCAAAATGCTCGGATTTATCCCCGGGTGACGATTTATCATCACTGCCAGTTGGGCGACCGGGTGATCATTCACAGCGGAACCGTGCTGGGCAGCGATGGCTTTGGTTTTGTTACCGTGGCCGATCAGCACCATAAAATACCCCAGACCGGACAGGTGCTTGTCGGCTCGGACGTGGAAATCGGGGCCAACTGTGCCATCGACCGGGCCACTATCGGCGCCACCGTTATCGGTGATGGCTGCAAACTCGACAACCTGGTCCATATCGCGCACAACGTGAAAATTGGCAAAGGCTGTCTGTTGGCCGGCGAGGTCGGGATTGCCGGCAGTACGGTGATCGGTGATTTCTGTATTTTTGCCGGGCAGGTCGGGGTTGCCCCCCATCTGACCGTCGGCGACCGGGCTGTCTGCGCCGCCAAAACCGGCGTCACCAAGTCGATTCCCGGAGGAAAAATTTATGCCGGTATGCCCGTGCGTGAAATTCGCGAACAGAACAAACGGGATGCGATAATCACAACAGTTGCATTGTTGAAAAAACGGTTACTAAAATTAGAGGATAAGGTTGCCGCCCTGAGCCACCAAAAGGATGAGTAAATTTCAAAGAACCATTTCCAAGCCGGTTTCTATCGTAGGCAAAGGACTGCATACAGGCGTCGAGTGTACGATCACTTTTAAGCCGGCGGATTCCAATACGGGAATCCGCTTCGTACGCACCGATGTCGAAGGTTGTCCGGAAATCAAGGCCGATATCGATCATGTCGTGGATATTTCCCGCGGGACGACCATCCGGCAAAACGGTGTAAAAGTTCATACCGTCGAACATGTTCTGGCGGCTGTGACCGGCCTGCGGATCGATAATATACTGATCGAATTGACCGAAAAAGAGCCACCGGTGATCGACGGCAGCGCCAAGGAATTTGTCGATGCCCTGCTGACGGCCGGAATTGTCGAGCAGAATGCCCGGCGGGAGGTGCTGGAAATCGACCGGACCATAACCTATTCCGATCCCGAGCGCGGTATCGATATCCATGTGCTGCCCTCCGACCGGTTCCGCGTAACCTTTATGATCGATTATAAAATCAAAACTTTGGGGACTCAGTATACGGCCATTTATAACATGGAAAAGGATTTCGCCGACCAGATCGCCCCGGCCCGGACCTTCTGCTTTTTAAGCGAGGTCGAGGAATTGAAGGACAAGGGCTTGATCAAAGGCGGGGCGCTGGATAATGCCGTGGTCATTATTGATAAAGAGATCAACCGCAAGGAAGTCGACCGCCTGCGGAATACCTTTGGCATCGAGGAAGATATCATTCTGGGCGCGAATGGTGTCCTGAACGGTAAAAAATTGCGTTTTGTCAACGAACCGGTCCGCCATAAGGCCTTGGATCTGATCGGTGACCTGGCGCTTTTGGGGATTCCGATCCGCGGACATGTGATTGCCGCCCGCAGCGGTCACGCCAGCAATGTCGAGCTGGTCAAGAAGATCAAGAAAGAGTACGAAAAGAAAATTTTGCAGAAACGGTTTCAGGCACGGGTGGCTAATGAATATTTATTCGATATTCAGGGCGTCCTGAATGTGCTGCCCCATCGTTTCCCCTTTATCCTGGTGGACCGGATTGTCGATATGGTGCCCGGCGAGCGGGTCCAGGCCGTTAAAAATGTGACCGTCAACGAACCGTTTTTCCCGGGGCATTTTCCCCATCAGCCGGTCATGCCCGGGGTCATTATCATCGAAGCCATGGCCCAGGCCGGCGCCTTTCTGATCCTCCATTCGCTGGATAACCCCAATAAAAAGAATATGTATATCACCGGCATCGAACAGGCCCGATTTCGCGCTACCGTCATTCCCGGCGATCAGCTGAGAATCGAAATGGAATTGCAGAAATTCCGCCTGGGAACGGCCAAGCTGGTGGGCCGCAGTTATGTCGGTGACAAGCTGGTAGCCGAAGCGATTTTAACGGCGCGCGTGGTCGATCGCCGGGAGAACTAACCATTTCTACCCGGATTCATCCCACTGCCATCGTCGGTTCACGGGCGCGCCTGGCCGACGATGTTGTCATCGGCCCCTATTCGGTAATCGGCGATGACGTGGAAATCGGTGCCGGGACCGAAATTGGTAACTTCGTGACCATCGACGGCCACACTACAATCGGCCGGGAATGCAGAATTTTCCACAATACCACGATCGGGGCGGAACCGCAGGACCTGAAATACAATGGTGAACCGACCAAAGTCATCATCGGCGACAATGTACTGATCCGCGAATCCTGCACCGTCAATCGCGGCACGGCGGCGCACGGAACAACCCTGGTCAGCAGCAACTGCCTGCTGATGGCCTACGTGCATATCGCGCACGACTGCCAGGTCGGCGCTAATGCTATCTTTGCTAATCAGGCGACGCTGGGCGGGCATGTGGCGGTGGGCGACTGGGCCTCGCTGGGCGGCGGGGTGATGGTGCATCAGTTCAGCCGGATCGGCGCTCATTCCTTTATCGGCGGTGGATTTCGGGTGGTCCAGGATGTGCCGCCATTCATACTGGCCGCCGGTGAGCCGCTGCGTTATGCCGGCATCAACAAGGTTGGTCTGCAGCGCCGCGGTTTTTCCGATGAAACCAGAAATTTGATCAAGCACGCGTATCGGATTTATTTCCGTTCGCACGGTACCCGGACCGAAGCACTGCAAACACTGAAAGCGGAACTGCCCGCCACTCCTGAAATCGACCAAATTATTAGTTTCATTGAAGCCGCCGGACGGGGCATCATCTGAACCTTCCCGATACTTCGGCCGCGATTTTTCAAATAGCATGATTATTCGACGCCTTTCCAGCTTGATTATCCTGCCGGCTATTTTGGCAACCGCCTGTGGCCAGTATTATCAATTTGACCTTGATGAACTGACCGGACCCGGTTTTGGCGCCCGGTCGACAACGATCGTAAAAAATTCCGGGCTGGCACTGGGACACCACCCGCTCCATTCAGTTGACAGCGCCGCTCGCCTGCGACTCGGACTCGCCGCCGGCAATCCCCTCGATCTAAAAAATGATATCGATAACGGCTGGCTGCCGACTGTCGAAATGGGATTTCTGGTCACCACCAACATGGTATTGACCGGTAAAATCGGCGGCTTCAAATCCGATAATGATATCGTGCAGGTCACTTCCTACGGCGCCACCCTGTTCCTGGAAAACGCTCCCCAGCAAGAACCCTGGGTCTGTGCTGCCGGTTTCACCGTGCTGCGCGGACCGCGCGACATCTGGATTCGTCTGACCGACATCCTGTTACACCGCCAATATCTGGTTTGGCGGCTGCCGGTAACCCTGGGAGTCGGAACGAATCTGACCACAGCCCGCTTGACGCTGGACAGCGATACGGCCTATAACCGGCGCTATACCGGCCAAACCAATTATCTATACCTGGGCTGGCAAAAAAAACTGAAACCGGGTAATTGTGGGATGCATTTACGGTTGCATTCCCGGGTTGCGGTGCTTACGTTTGATTTTATGCGGGAGTTTAAGTAACCATGCGGCGATTGACTATTCTGGGATCGACCGGCTCGATCGGTACCAGTGCGTTGCAGGTTGTGGATAATCTTGCCGGTGAATTCCGGATCGTCAACCTGACCGCCAACCGCAATGCCGCGTTGCTGATCGAACAAGCCCGGCGTTACCGGCCGGAACAGGTCGCAGTTGTCGATGATGCGGCCGCCCGAATCGTTGAAAAAGAATTGCGCGGCAGTGGCATTGTTGTTTTAACCGGGACTGCCGGTTTGCTGGAGGTGGCCGCCCGCACCGATGTTGATCTGCTGCTCAACGGCCTGGTTGGCTCGGCCGGTATGGAACCCACCTTGGCCGCCCTCGGCGGCGGTGTGGATGTTGCCCTCAGTAACAAGGAAAGTCTGGTGATGGCCGGCTCGATAATCGAACGCCTGCGCCGGCAGACGGGCGCGGCGATCTATCCGGTGGACAGTGAGCATTCGGCGATCTGGCAATGCCTGGCCGGCGAAAACATGGACGATGTCCGGCGGCTGATCCTGACCGGCAGCGGCGGACCATTCCGCACCCGCGCGCCGGAAACCTTCGCAACGATTACTCCGGCCGAAGCGCTGCGGCACCCCAATTGGACCATGGGAAAAAAAATAACGATTGATTCGGCTACGATGATGAACAAGGGGCTGGAAGTGATCGAAGCTTTTTGGCTCTTTGGTCTGCCGGCCGACCGGATCGACATTGTCATCCATCCCGAATCGATCATCCATTCGCTGGTGGAATTTGCGGACGGATCGGTCAAAGCCCAACTGGGTCGTCCGGATATGCGCGTGCCGATCCAGTATGCCCTGACCTATCCCCGCCACCGCCCGGCCGGCTGGGAGAACCTGGATCTGATTCGGCAGGGCAAGCTGACATTCGAAGCACCGGACCGCGAAAAATTTCCCTGCCTGCGACTGGCATACGCTGCCCTGGAACAGGGTGGAACGGCGCCGGCGGTGTTGAATGTGGCCAACGAACAGGCCGTTTACCGGTTTCTGCGGGAAGAGATATCTTTCAGCGCTATCCCAGACCTGATCGAGCGGGCCCTTTCCCTTCATGAGTGGCTGGAGCAGCCGGAACTGGAAGATATCAGACGGCTGGAATGCTGGTGCGAGAAATTTATTAATGAATAATTTACTTCTGAAACTTCCGTTTTTTCGACGCATTGATATTATCATGCCGGTTGCAATATGCTGATTTTCATAATACCCTTGAAAAGTGATGGTTAAACTATGATTACCTTAATGGCCTTTGTAATTGTTATCACGGTACTGGTCTTTGTTCATGAATTAGGCCATTATCTGGCGGCCCGTTCGGTGGGCGTACGGGTCGAAAGATTCTCGATCCTGTTGCCGCCGCGCCTGGTTTCGCTGACCTCGGTTCCCAACGGCTGGGAATTCCGATTGTTCTTTTTCGGTCGCGACGAGTCCGGCCGCCTGATCTGGAAACCGGTCTACCAGTGCTTTTTCCGGAAAACCGGCCGCAAGGGCAGCCTGACCGAATACACCCTGGCGCTGATTCCGTTTGGCGGGTATGTAAAAATGTCGGGTATGATCGATGAAAGCCTGGACACTAACATCAATCATGAGCCCTATGAACTGATGTCCAAATCCAAGTGGGCTCAGGCCTGGGTCATGGGTGCCGGTGTCATTATGAATATTGTGCTGGCCTTTGTTCTGTTTACCTGGATCACCGGCGTGACCGGCATTCCCGAAGTCCGGAATGAGCCGGTGGTCGGCAGCCTGCTGGACGGCCTGCCGGCCCAGGCCATCGGATTGGAACCGGGTGACCGGCTGCTGGCCATCGATGGACACACGGTCACGACCTGGGATGAAATGACCGGGATGATCCGGCCGCTGCCCAACCGGGAAATTTCCTTGCGCTGGGAACATCAGGGAACGGTGATAGAAAAACCGGTTATGATCGGCGTCGATCCGACCCGCGGCGGCGACGCACCGGTGGGCATGCTGGGGATCGCCCCGGAATGGAGTTTCCGCCCGGCTTCCGTCGGCGAGACTCTGAAAGCTGGTGCTATTTCCACGATCAACGGCTTTGGTCTGATTTTTCTGTCGATCAAAATGATTGCCGATGGCAGCGCATCCATTCGGGATATCGGTGGTCCCATCGCCATCGCCCAGTACGCCGGCGACGCCGCCCAATTAGGTTGGGTTTACCTGGTTCAATTCATGGCGCTGATCAGCGTCAATCTGGCGTTTATTAACATTCTGCCCATTCCCGGTCTGGACGGCGGTCATATTCTGATCGCCATAATCGAAGGCATCCGCCGCCGGTCGTTGACAATCAGGACCAGAATGGTAATCCAGCAGATCGGCATGGCGCTGCTGATGGTCCTGATCCTGACCATCATGTACAACGATATCTGGAAGCTGATATTTACCAACTGATGTTAGTTGGAAGTATCCCCGGATTTCAACTATCCCGGTCCGGTCTGAAACGGAGCCAGTGAATTCCGTCTCTGAACGCAAACGGCGAATAGTAAATATAGAAGGACAATACCGCGACGACCTCCAGCGACAGGATATACCAGGGCCAGGGACCCATAAAATCGATCAGCGAGCCGTCCACCGGCTTGTAACAGATAAACAGGTAATTGGCGCCCGTCAGCCAGTTGAACAGGGCGATGAAAATCATATATAAATTGGTTACATAGAATACCCGCCAGATCGAACGCTGGGTCGGCCGGTAGCCGCTGATGAAGACCAGGTAGAGGCTGGCCAGAATTATCAATCCGTGGGAAAAGAAAAACTGGAAATAACGGAAATGCGGGTAGCCGTAAGCGCCGATATCGGGAGTCAACAGCGCCTGAATGGCGCCGCCCAGTCCCCAGAAATAGCACAGTTCGAACAATTTATAATTTTTGTTGATCAGCATGATGGCGGAAAGAATGACGGCCACACCGCAGAGATGCAGCGGCAGGGAGGTGGCGACGGACCAGGCACCGCCGGCCAAGCGCCAGATATTCAGTGATAACTCCTGAAGGATTAACAGTACCGCCAGAACGTAACGGGTATACAGGTCGATTTGCGGCCGCTTGAAATAATCCCGTGCCAGATATAGCCCGGCATAGATAGCGCACAGAATCGCCAATGCAGTCCAATGCGGTACGGTAAAGAACACGAACGGACCCCCGGAATAATCGGTGCTGAAATAATTATTCACTTGCTTGTACTCCCCAAAGTCGAAGTTAGTGGTTTTTTAACCGCTGAAAATACTGTCGTTGGGAATAGAATACTACTGCCAGTTGCGGTCCGGCCAGGGACTGGGGCCGGGTCAGGAAGCGATGTTTTTCAGGCGCAGTACCAGCAAGCCGTATTTCAGTTTGATATGTATCTGCACCGGAATGCGCCGGGTGTCGTCGCTCAGCCAGATTTCCATGTCACCCTGGTTCTTGAACAAATGCGGCCCTTTTCGGTAGGGTTTGATTGCCAGGCAGGAGAAAGTCCCGGCCGGCACCCGGACTTTTTCACCACCCTTGATTTCAACCGTGAAACCGGTGGACTTATTGTTGTCAAAAGTCGTTAATTCCAGGGTCTGTCCGTCTTCAAGTGGCCGGGTGCGCAAATAATAAAACAGGGAATAGGGGTCGCGCACGCCCTGATTGATTCGTACGGTATCCTTGTTGGTAATGGCGATGGAATCGTAATAATCGATGAAGGTGGAAATTTTCTTCCGGAATTTCCC
>JBDRBK010000023.1:0-2159 GCA_043822705.1 Fidelibacterota bacterium | reverse complement strand
GGCCTCCAGCGCCGCCGTGACGCGTAATATCGCCTGGGGGACCCCAGGTACGTTGAGCAACCTGCAACTCTGGCTGCGGGCCGATGTGGGCGTCTACAGCGATGCCGGCGTAACACCGGCCACCGAAGGACAGTCGGTCCGTCAATGGAATGACCAGAGTGGTAACGGCCGCAACTTCACCGGGGCGGTCAAGAAACCGGTTTTCCGGGCGGCGGCGGCAGCGCTCGATAATGCCCCGGCCCTGGAATACGCGGGTAATAAAGATTATTTATATGACGACGACGGCGAGTCATACATCAACGGGATGACTGCCTTCACCACTTTTATGGTTATTAAATCCGATCTGACCGGTACCAATAACGGTTTTATTATCTCCAGCGCTCCGTCGGGAGTGGACCAGTATTTCACGATGCGTTATGACGCAGTCGGTGATATCGGCGCCGCCAGCAATGTCATCCGGACCAGCATCCTGGCCAATTCCTCCGCCAACCAGATCGAAAGCGCCGCCGATTTTCAGACCACCAACGGCCAGATCCTCGGCTGGGAATGGCAATCCGGTACCAAGTACAATCTGTATGTGGACGGTGTTCTCAATAATCCCAGTCATTCGGCCGCACCGCCCAGCGGGACGATCGCCTCGGCTAACATCCTGGAAATCGGCCGCGGCTCGCAGAACAGCAATAACAGTTGGGATGGTCTGATCGCCGAGGTGATCATCTACAACCGCACCCTGACCAACAGTGAACGGATCAGCATCGAAGACTATCTGTCGCAGAAATATGGTATCAGCGTCCGGCTGCTCGATCCCGCCACCGGCGGCGAGGAGATTTCCGCCGACGATGCCAACACCAATTATACGATCTTGTCCGGACCGCGCATCACTGAGGATGTACTCGGGGAACTGGCCCTGGGCGGCACGATCGTGCTGACCCTGCCCAGCGGCTACGAATGGAATACCGGCGGCAGCGATCCGACCGTGACCATCAACCCGGCCTACGGCACGGCCACCACCCTGTCGGTTTCCTATACCAGCAGAACGACCACCCAGGTTACTTTTACCGTCGATGCAATATCAACGACCCCCAATAAACCGGGAGAAATGGTCATCGGCAACCTGCAGGTCCGTCCGACCACCGGCATCCTGCCCAACAGCGGTGAAATAACCAATACCGGCACTACCGGTCCCACCGGCGACACCAATTTCGGGACCCTGACGATGGTGGCCGGGACCGCCGCCAAATTGACTTTTGTGCAGCAGCCGGTGACGACTAATATCGATGCCATTATTACGCCGGCGCCAACAATCCAGGTTCGGGACCAGTATAACAACGCGGTCGACACGACCGGCATCAATATCGGGATGACATTGACCACCGGCACCGGTACCCTGTCCGGCACCACGCCCAAAACTACCAGCGCCACTGGTCTGGCCAGTTTCAGCGACCTGGCTATCAACGCCACTGGCACCAAACGCCTGACCGCCAGTTCCGGTACCCTGACGGCCGCCGAAAGCAATGATTTTACTATCACTTCCCTGGGTGTTTTTACGACTTTTCTGGTGGAGCGCGAGAGCGGTGGCAATATTCTGACCCAGACCGCCGGTCAGACATTCAATATCAAGATATCCGCCGTCGATGGTTCCCAGGTTTTGGATGCCAGTTTTGACGGCACGGTCGATATAACTTCCGATGGCACCCTGGGAACCGGGAGCGGCACGACGGCTAGTTTCAGCGGTGGTATCCTGGCATCGCACACCGTCAGTATTTTGAACACAGGCACTTTTTCGATCACGGCTACCAACAGCGCCGGTTCCGAAAGCGGCAGCAGCAACAGCTTTACCGTCAATCCGGGTGTGGCGGATCCTACAACCACCACGATCACCGCCGATCCGGCGATTCTGGTCAACGACGGGGCCAGTACCGCTACGATCACTGTTCAGGTTAAGGATGTCCAGGGTAACAATCTGACCAGCGGGGGTGCTGCCGTCAACTTGCTTACCGATGCCGGTACCCTGCTTGGCAGTGTCAGCGACAACGGTAACGGAACTTATACCCAATTACTGCAATCTTCGATTAGTGTCGAGACCGCCACCGTTACCGGCCTGCTAAATTCGGTCGGCATCACCGACAATGCCCAGGTCATGTTCAACCAGTACACCA
>JBDRBK010000022.1:0-5367 GCA_043822705.1 Fidelibacterota bacterium | reverse complement strand
ACTTCCGCCTTCAACGATTTGACGGCATCCGCCTTGATCGCCAGTTCGGTGGACCGGGCGGCCAGCGAATCGCGCAATGCCTTCATTTCGGCAGCGCTGAATATGTGCTGGATTGTGACGGGAATTGTTTCGATCATATTGCTATACTCCATCTTCAAATGAAGGATTACTTTTTTCCCCTGGCTGCGGCTGCATTTTATCGTACCCCGGATCGCCCGGCTCATACTGATAGATCGCCGCACCGGTCCAGGACACGCCGCCCAGTTCGATCCGGAAAGCGGCCTGGCCGGTCACTGTTTTGATCCGCCGCAGGGCGTTATCCAGGCTGTAATCCGCCCGGTTTTCCAGCAGACTGAACCAGCGGCCGGTGCGCTGCTCCAACACTTTTTTCATGGCTAACTCCAGTGACCCGTTTTTACACCGTCGTACATCCGGTTCAGGCGCTTATGCATCTCAGCCATCTGGTCCCGCAGCCGGTTGATATTCCGGTCCAGCTGGATCTGATGGATCAGCGACAGATTCGGATCGGAACTATGCCGGGCAATCTCCAGCAGGTCATCATCCAGCCCGACCAGCAGTTCCTGTTTGACGTTATTGATCATGCGAACCTCATTTCGCCCCTGTCGTTTTCGGTTATCTGCACCCGGTAAAAACCAGCCCGGCCACCCAGCAACCGGTAATCGAACACCCAGCGGAACGGCCGCCGCCAGGCCGCTTCCCAGGGATAGGCCAGAATCTGTTCCGGCGTCAAGTCGATCCGGTAGTGCGGCGTACGGTAGTGGACCAGATGACCGTGGCGATCGTAATAAAATGCGTCCTCAAATATGTGCGGATCGGATACCGGCACCCGGTGGTCCCGGCGCAATTCCCGCAGGCGCACGTCACGGGCCGAACAGATATGATTAAAATGGTGCATCGCCAGGTAGCCGCCCCGGCGGATTATCCGGTTGCCCTCCCCGCCGTCGATAAATATTGTCGGGGCATTGGCCAGCCGTTCATCCAGCAGTTGTTTCAGGATTATCTGCTTGTGGCACAGACCGGAATTGGTGGGCGGGGTGACCGTATTCACTTGCCGGTTCTACTTTTCAGATCGGTGATAACATGGTTAGAGTTATTACCCTCACTGCGTCGCCCCGCCGATTGGTATAGTGGTCAGTTCGAATACTTTACCCACATCGCCCGCCAGCACGGCGTCAATCAATTTGCTGGCCTTCCATTTCGGCATCGCCAGGTACATCGTGTCCCGGATCAGGTAATCGTTCAGGAAGGACCGCACCTGGCTGCGAATGACCGCTTTAGTGGTTACCTTGTCTGCCAGGTAGTCCAGCATTTTAGCCTGTTTGATCGTGGCCGGGATGTAACTCAACGCGCGATCCTCTCATTATTCACTGTTGGAACCAATCAATATCAGGGCATGCTTGCCGTGTTCCATACCATCTTTATTTTCAATACTAAACCCGTCCCCATCTACAATAGGATACCATCTATAATCAGTATCGGTGATCTCACATAATTCGAATGTTTCATTTCCATCCCAAAGTGATGGCTTATTAACGAGTATTGTTTTCCTTCCATGCCCCTGATCAATCAATTCGGATAGTATTTTATGTAGTTTTTGAATAGTCACTTCTCACTCCTCACTAATTACTCACCTCCACCCACAAAAGCGCCCTGCCGGGGGCACTGAACGCTGGGGGTAATCGCAGTTCCCGGCAGGGCTTGGGAGGGGTATCGGGTACAGGTCAAAACCATTTAAAATTTCTCCGCGATCTCCGCGGTGCAGCGTTCGGCCGGTCGCGCAAGATCCAGACGACCACGCCCAGCAGCGCGAACCAGGTGCAGAATTCGGCGATCGTCGTGATCATGAGGGCAGCGGCTTGACTTTGTGCTTTTCAATAACGCGATGCAGGTCCGCTTCGCTCACCAGGTACTGGCCGCCGATCCGGCTGGCGGGGATTTCACCCAGCCTGATTTTATCCAGGATCGTCAGGTAGCTGAGCCGCAGATAAGCGGCCACTTCCCTGGCCGTCAGCAGTTTGGTCATCATGGTATCAGCCCTCCTCCGAACGGTGATGGTTTACCGGCCGCGCGCCGCGGCGCCGGAGCGCCCAGGCCGCCACCGCAATGATCATCACGACGGTCGAATAAACAAATACAGCCAGCAGGATATTGAAATGCGGCAATTCAGACATGCTCCCTCCGGATTAACTGCCAGGCGCCCGCCGTCAGCCAGACCAGGTACATGGCAATCAACAAAAAATTATTGCTCAAATGGATCAGGGTTAGGCCCCGGTCCGCCAGCACGTAACTGAACAGGTACAATACGCAGTGGGCACACAGGGTCAGCGGAACCAGGTCGGTCAGCGATCGCCGCCGCCGCTCCAGCAGATAAATGACGCAGAAGATCAGCACAACCACCCGGAACGCCAGGTATATATCCTCCGTGGTGATCTCCGAAATTTTCAAGGTTACCGCCCGGATGATTACTCCGCTGGCGATGGTGACAAAACGACTGTAGAATTTCCAGTCCCTGGGGATACCCACCCCCAAAAACGACTGCAAAACATAACAGACCAGGGCGAATTCGATGACGATCATCATCAGGTCGTAATAGGCCTGCCCCCACAAATGACTGTGCTCCCAGATCAACACGCAGCCCCAGTGCTGGGCAACGGATCCTGCCAGCAGGATGATCAGGTAATTCCTGAACGCCCGGACCGGCAGGATCCAGTATATCACCAGGTTCGCCGTAACGATACCTAAAATGAGATACAGTGTGGTGTTGCCCATCCGCTCAGCCTCCGGCGCGCGCGTGCCTCTGCAACCAGACCGTGGTTTTGCTCCAGAAATCGCCCTGTACGGAACTCAGGGTTAATTCGGTGACGGTCGGAACATCATAACAGTTAGGCGGGCAACCGGCGATCTTTTCACGGTAGGCCAGATCGCCGCCCAGAAACGCGACCACCTGTTCCCCGGTCAACCAATCGGTTTTGACGCGCAAAGGAATTGCCTCACCGGCCGGCCAGCTTGCCAGGAGATCATACATCGTCTCCTGGGTGACCATCTTGGTGAGCATGGACTGCGTGGCCGTGACGGTCTCAAACTCCACCGCCCAGGCGTCGTCCATTATCAGGGCATCCGGTATCGGGGCATCAACATACGGTGGACCGGAATTGCCGAAAGCCAGCAGCAGGATCCCGACCCCGACAATGCACAGCACCGTCAGGAAGGCGGAAAACATCGTGCGTGATTTTCTCAGCATAATTGCTCCTATTTTATCAGGTTGATTATTTCAGTCTCTGCCTGTGCCACCAGGACTCTGATCTCCCCGATCCGCTGCAGCGCCTTGGCGATCATCTGCGGCGATCGGGAAGTCCGGAGCTCTTCGCGGATATGCATCAATTCGGCAATGATATCCAGGTGCTCATCGTCGGTGCTGCCGTTGAGCCGGGCGGGATCCACGCTGTCGAATACGGCATGGCCGCCCAACTGCTGACAGAACCAGGTTGCTATCAGGCGGGCCTGGCTGTGGCGCAGGGCCACGCCCACCGGCATGTTTTTATCCGGCCGGGAGAAATTGCAGTAATCATTCATCACCGACGTGGACACGCCGCAGCTTTCCGCCTCTTCCACCTGGCTGCCGCCAAACGAATTCAGCAATTCTTTGAATTTGTAATTGAGCCGCGCCAGCTTTTCCGATTTAAAGACCATTGCGTTCCTCCCTGTGATCGTAAACGGTGGACATATCCGGCGGGGGCGTTGTCAATCGACCCCAGTGCGGATGGCCCGGCCCCATACCGGGATTTTCAATATCGGCATTTTTGATGAAGCCCCTGCCGTACTCCCACACCCGGCCATTGGAAAGCAGTATTGCCGTGCAGTGAACACATGACATTGATCCGGCAATTCTTTCTTGCCCCATTATCAGGACATGAGTCTCAGCAGGGCGGAAATCACACATTTCAGCAGACACCATTTCTTCCGGCCATTCGCGTATCCAGATACCTGCTGTTGACCGATAGGCAACCGGTATAACCGGTGGCGCAACTGATGTTTTATTGATTTCAGCCAACAAATTGGTCATCATTTACCTCCGCGTTCTTGGCGTTCTCCGCGGTGTATCCCCCCCTGCGGATTCCCCGGCGGACTAATTCGCACCGGCTGCAGTTGCCGCCGCTGTGACAATTCTGTAACATTTCGTTAGGATGGAACGAAAAAATCATCAGCTAAACCGGACTTGCCTCAGGCTCCTGGCAACAGTAGATTCGCAATGCAGGAGCCGGATGAGAATCGCGCCGATGCTGTTCCCGGGGTATGGAACGGTATCGGGTTTGTTCGTTTCCCACCCGGCCAGGTTCTTTGAAATCAGAAAAGGGGTAATAGTATGTCGCTTCAAAAAATGTTGCGTGAAATACTCTACCAACGAATAGTAGAAGCTTTTGACGAATTTGTAAGCAAACACCTTCCATATTCTAACTGGTATGTTGGTATTACGGAGGATATTAACGACTGCCTTTTTAATGGGCACCAACTCGATGAATATGATCTTCATGATTGTGATAATGCTGGCAACGACGTGACTGCTCGAGCAGTTGAGAAATACTTTCTCGATAAAGGAATGAAGAGTGCAGGTGGTGGTGAAAAAAAGAGCTCGAAATTTGTCTACATTTATTTGCAAGCTAAGCACACTAAACCTTGATATGGTTGAAGAACTAGTAAAGATTTGCCGGACCAGCGCAAAAAACGCCCATAGACACACTACTGAATAGAGGCAGGTATTAAGCGGCCGGACCGGCATTTGATTAACGTAATTATGGTTCAGTAGTGTCATGAGCTAATGGTAATATATGGTAAGATAAGGGAATTAGTCAACTATTATGGGTAATATTGACCAATTTTTAATTGCTGTGATGGCGAAGGAAGGGCTTGAAACTCAGGAACAGGTGGCTGAATTATTCAATATTGCGCCATCACAAATATCTAAATGGAAAGCACGCGGATCAGTACCAAAAAAATATTTAGCAAGATATCCAGATTTCGACGTAGCAATGACCTGTAAAGATAATCCGAGAACTGAACCACAAGGGGATGCCATGTACGAATCAAAAGACGGGTATTACGTTTCGCGCGATCCTAAAACCGGGCTATTGACACGAATGAGGGTTGACGATACCGATATTGTAGAGGTCCGCATTGGAGGTAAGTGGGTGCCGGATACGGCACCCTGATCGGAGTTCCCTTACCTCCGTTACCAAAAAGGCCTGGGTGGTAATTACAATCCATAATTATCTAAATCTGAAACCGAAAGAAGCATGACATGACAAAGCTAACATCAGAAGAAAGAGAAAAAATTATACGGCGGCGCGG
>JBDRBK010000021.1:0-2552 GCA_043822705.1 Fidelibacterota bacterium | reverse complement strand
GTACTCAGCCCGATTATCATCCGCTGGAAGACCTTCGGCAAAGTAAAGAAAGTTGATCTGGACTACTCGATCGTCAGTAATCCGGATATTGAGGATGAAGAGGACTGGACGCCGCTGGAATCGAACTGGATTGCCGTCGCCAATGTTGATTCCTTTGTCTGGAACGCCGCCACCGTCATTCAGGATATTCCCAGCGCCCAACGCGATTCGGTCCGTATCCGCGTCGCCGCCACCGGTTCCGACGCCGCCGATATGAGCGGCTGGTATTTCACGCTGATGGAGGTTCTACGCTCGGTCACCGTCCGCGAGGCCGTGGAACCGCCGGTGATTAACAAACCCAAGAAGGAGCGGTATTGAGGCGCTACCTGATCAGGCTGGTTGTATTCTGCGGACTGATTCTGGCCGGCGGCTACGGTCAGACCAAGCGTGACGCCCGCGCCGTCGGACTGGCCGGCTCCTACGGTACCGTCGCCGACGGAATATTCGCGGTCGGTTACAATCCGGCCTTACTGGCGTTGCAACAGGACAAACCCTTCATGCTGCAACTGGTGGGTCTGGATTACGGGCTGGTCAGCAATTATATCTCACTGGCTAATCTCAACGCCCTCAGCGGCGATACGCTTTCGACCGACGAAAAAGATATGATCCTGAATAATCTTGATAAAAGCGGCGGTCTGCGAATATTTACCGACCTGCATCTGCCGTTGCCGCTGCTGAACTACGCCTCCGGCAACATGGCCCTGACTTCCAACACGATCATCGTCGGCGATTTAATCATACCGACCGGCATCCTGAGCCTGCTGCTGAATGGCAATCCCGTGGGCGAAGACCTCGATATGACCCTGAAATTTGATCTGTTGGGTGTGACCGAATATGGTTTTTCCTTTGCCATTCCATCGGATAATTTCGCCTGGGGAATGACGATCAAGTATCTGCAGGGACTGTTTTATTTCGGCCTCGATCCCGAATTCAGCAACGCTACTCTGGTTACCGATACCACCGCCCTTTACGGTAGCGGTACCTACTATTTCCGACAGGGGATTGGCGGCAGCGGTCTGGGGCTGGACCTGGGTTTCACTACCCAGGAAATCGCCGGCTGGCGGATCGGTGTTTCCATGATCAACGCCCTCGGCACGATCAGTTGGAACAAGCCCAGTCTGATCAAGGACCTGATGTCCGGCGGCGATAATATCTATGGCACGCGCGACGACCTTTTTCATATTGTCTGGGCCGGTACTACGCTGAACGATTCAATGGCGGTCAGCTACCAATATACGATTGATACGCTGAATGCCCAGACCATGTCACAGAGTGATATTTTTTATTCCAATCCTGCCGATGAACAGGTGGTCTACGACTTGACTGAGGACGGCAAACTGCGCCAATTCACGACGCGCTATCCGGCACTCTTTCGTTTTTCCGTTTCAAAACGGTTCCCCGATCTACTGGTCGTTTCCGATCTGGTGGCCGGTTTCGAGGACCGCTTTTTCGCCCGCGATCGCTGGCGCTGGTCGATCGGAACCGAAATTCTCCGGAATCCCACTGTGCCGATCCGCTTCGGTTTTTCCTGGGCCGGCGGCGATTTTAAACGACTGGGAATGGGGATCGGCATCCACAAGGGACCGGTGATCTTTGATTTTGGTCTGGCATTTAAAAATGGTGTCTGGATTCACACCATGAAGGGCCTTGATCTTTCACTGGGGGTGACCCTGACCAGTTTCCGCGGCCGCAAGGATAAAACGCCGGAACCGGTGGAAGAACCGGTCGCCCCGCCCCAGTAGAGAAAATTCTCCGGGCGTTATTTGCGGACGCCCAGCAGCAACAAAATACCACCAACCGAAAAAACCACATTGCCGATCCAGGCCGACACCAGTGGTTCGATGATTCCTTTATATCCCAGCGATTGGCCGAATTTAATGAATGCATAATAGGCAAAAATCACCAGCACACTCATACCGGCGCCGAAGGACAATCCACCTTTCGGCTTCAATACCACCAGCGGCAGGCCAAACAGAACAACGATCAGATTAGTGAAAGCGAAGGAAATCTTGAAATGGCGGACCACTTCCCATCGCGTGGTGTCGACCCCGTTTTCCTCCAGTTGGGCGATGAAGTCGGTCAGATCACGGTAATTCAGTTCTTCCGGCAGCGATGATTTCCGTTCGATATCGGCCGGCGTGAAACCCAGGCTGATCAGCGTATCGGCCTGTGAAACCCGAACCGTGCTTTCCTCGCCGTCCGGGTTGAAACTGCGGATCGAGAATTGTGAGGCCGCCCAGGCATCCAGCGTATCGATCCAGGTGATTTTGGCGATATCGATCCGTTCGCCGATCATGCCGGCTTCCATGATCTGGACGGTGACGCCGTCGGCGGACTGCTGGCGGTAATTGTAGCCGCCCAGGGCGATATGATATTTTTCGCCGCGCTGCAGAAACACATTGGTCCGCGTATCCTTGTTGCGGGGGCGGGCCTTCTGGATGTACTGTTCCTTGATTTCGGAGCGGTGAATATTGCCCCAGATTACCAGTTGATCCTCGAACACGAATGAAACC
>JBDRBK010000020.1:0-9794 GCA_043822705.1 Fidelibacterota bacterium | reverse complement strand
GATGTTGAAACCGTTTAGCCGTTCTAAAAATGAGCGCATCAACCTTTGCCCGATACCGCGATGCTGGACCGGTAAATCTACAGCCAGATTGTTCAAATTGACTACATCGGCAATCACATGCGCCATCAAATATCCCATCAACCGCGAATCGCTTACGGCCACCAGATTCAGCGCGACCGGCTGGCGGTTCAATTCGAACGCCAGCTGTCCGGCAGTCCAGGGGTGGGGAAATACCCGTTGTTCGATGGCGATGATTTCCGCCAAATCTAGCGGCGAAGCGTCACGAATAAGCAGAGCGGCGATCACCGGCTCAGCTCGAACGGGGAAATATAATCGGGCACCAGTTCATAGGGCTGCTGCACGAGCCAATCCTGAAAATTCTCATCCGCCAGGATACCGACGCTGGCGGCCGAAGGCGCTAACGGTCGGGCAGCATATGGATTGTCCCCCAACAGTCCCTGGCAGCCCCAGTGCAGCAGACCGGCATAATCGGACAAACCGGCGGTAAGCACCGCCCAGGCTACCGCCGCTGCCGTTGAAACCGGCGTCCAGGCTTCGACCGTCCGTTCAAAATCCTGGTGGTAAACCTTATCCCGGTGCGAATGCAGCAATATCTTGTAGCGGCCGGGAGTGGTCGTCGCTGTACGGGCCAAAGCTACCAATGTCGGAACCGGAACAATCGGCAGTCCGAAACCATAGGCCAGTCCCTTGGCAAAACTGAGGCCGATCCGCAGGCCGGTGAACGAACCGGGACCGATCGACACGGCGATACCGTCCAGTTCGGCTGGCGCCTGACCCGAGCGCTCGATCAGTTCCCGGTAAAACAGCGGTAATTGTTCGGCGTGCTGCCGGGGAATATGCGCCTCAACTTTCTGCTGCAACCGGCCGTCCGTCACCAAGGCGACGCTGCAGATTTCGGTGGCCGTGTCAAGCGCCAGCAGCCGCATGCCATAATCCGTCAATAATTATTTCGCGCCGCTCGGGCAGTTCCGGCCGGCGGTCGAACCGGATGGTGACCGCATCCTGCGGCAGGATGTCGGCGATCCGGTCGGCCCATTCGATCAGGGTTACCGCATCCTCGGGATCGAGCAGGTTTTCGCCGCCGATATTCAGAAACTCGCGGCTGTTCGCCAGCCGGTAACAATCGACATGCAGCAGGCTGAGACGCGCACCGGCATATTCGCTCACCAACTTGAAGGTGGGGGATCCCACCTGCTCCCGGATTCCCAGCCCGCGGGCGAAGCCCTGCGTAAAAGTGGTCTTGCCGGTCCCCAGATCACCTAACAGGGCGATCACGGTTCCGGCCGGCACCGATCCCGCCAGCTTTTCCGCAAAGGTCTGGGTGGCCGACGGTGAATCAAAAATATATTGGGCGGGTTTCATTTCCCTGGAAATTCTTCACTCAATTGGATCGTCCTATGCGGTATCCCGGCCGCGCATGGTAATCACCGGGACCAGCAGTTCCTCCAGCGAGATGCCGCCGTGCTGAAAACTGCCCTTGTAGCGCGCCAGGTAACGGTGGTACTGCGTCGGGTACAGCAGATAAATATCGTCTTCGGCGATCAGGTAATTGCTCTGGGGACCGAATTCGGGCAGGCGGTAGTCGGCCGGATTTTTTATCACCAGGATATTCTTATCCTGGCTGTTGAGATTGCGGCCGTATTTATAGCGCACCCCGGAGGATGTTTCACGGTCCGCCCCCACCACCGAGCCGCGCTGCACGCGGACGGTGCCATGATCGCTGGTCAGCACCACGGTGAACTTATTGTTGCGCAGCACCTTCAAGGCCTGGAACAGCCAGGAATTATCGAACCAGGTCCGCACGGCATAGCGGTAACCGGATTCGTCCGGCATCATCTCCAGCAGCACATCCGACTCGGAACGCTTGTGGGCCAGCATGTCGACGAAATTCACCACCACCGCCATCAGGTCCACCTGCAGGTATTCGGCCACCCGGTGATAGAATTTCTGGCCCTCGTCAATAGTATGAATCTTATGGTAAATAATCCCGGTCTCAGGCATTTTCAGGCGCCGAAACTGGTCCTTCAGGAACTGCTCTTCATACAGATTCATGCTGGCACCGGGCTCTTTCATCCTGTCCTCCTGCCCGGGATATTTCTCGAGCAACCGGTCAGGAAACAGACCGCTGAAAATGGCGTTACGGCTGAAGGGCGTGGCCGACGGCAGCAGCGATACATGGTAATCGATTTCATAGTCGAAGAGCTGGCCCAGGAGCGGCAGGATCGTCATCCACTGGTCCAGGCGCATGCCGTCGATCAGGACCAGGCAGACCTTTTCACCGGCAGCGATGCGGGGAACGATCCAGCGCGGTATCACATCCACGGACAGCGGCGGGTCGCCCTCGCCGCGAACCCAGTCGGTGTAATGCGCTTCCACGAACCGGACGAACTCGCGGTTGCAGGTCTGGACCTGTTCCTCGAGGATTTTTCCCAGACCTGTGTCACGGTGCTGGTCGAAATTCAGTTGCCAGCGGACCAGCCGGTTGTACAGTTCCCACCATTCCGCCAGCGACAGTTCCGACTGCAGGCGCGATTCGATATCCTGAAAATCCTTGAGGTAACCGCTGGTGGCTTTTTCCTCGCTGATCTGGCTCTCTTCCAGGATTTGCTTCAGGGCCATGAAAATCTGGGTGGGATTGACCGGCTTGATCAGAAAATGGGCGATTTTCTCCGAAATGGCCTCGTCCATCAGCCATTCCTCTTCGCTCTTGGTAATCATGATCACCGGCAGATTGGGACGAATCGCTTTCAGTTCCCGCAATGTCGCCATGCCGTCCATGCCCGGCATGAAATGATCCAGCAGCACCATCCGGTAGGAGCCGGTCCGCACCAGTTCCACCGCATCGTAGCCGTTGGTGACGGGCGTGATTTCGTAGCCCTTCTCCTCCAGAAACATGATATGTGGTTTCAAGTGGTCGATTTCATCATCGACCCATAATATTTTGCCACGGGAATTTGTCATAATCAGGGTTGAAAACTACTCCTTAATTCGGCTATGAAGAAACGGGAATTACGGGATCGGGCAATGCCGGCAGGCGGATTTACTCATCCTCGGGTGGATTAACGGCCGACGCTGTAAAATGATTCCGGATTTATTAGTAATTGTGAACAGTAGTGGAGCTATGGGTAGGAGAAGTACCGATGAAAGCGACTATTTCAGCAGGATCAGCTTCCGGGAGGCGGCGAATCGGGCGGCTTCCATTCGCATAAAATACACCCCCGAGCCCAGCGCACGGCCCAGTCGGTCGCGGCCGTCCCAGCGGATCGATTTATAACCGGCCGTTGCGTACCCGTCCTGCAGAATGCGGACTTCGCGGCCCAGCAGGTCATAAATGGCGATCCGGACCGGACCGTCCGCAGGCAGGTCGAAATTGATCGTTGTGACCGGATTGAACGGATTCGGGTAATTCTGGTGCAGTGCGAAACGCACCGGCAACGGCGGTTTGCTGCTGAATTCGAAGGCAGTCCGGGACCGCTCCAGCGGCGCACCGCCGGTTCCGCGGATATCGGTGCTGACACTGATTCTGGTGTCGTTATCGGCGATCCGTAGGAACAGTGCCCGGCAGACAGCCGGTCCCGGCAGCGCCGCCTGCGGTTTGAGCATGGCGACATCGAAAGTCAGCCGGGCGGCGACCCGGTCGCTATGAGTCAAATATATCCGCTCCTGGTCGGAATCGATGACGAAACGGTCGAAATCCAGCACCAGCGGATCGTAATCCAGGATCAGTTCCAGTGCACCGATGGCGTAAGTCGAGTCGGCGACAAATTCCAGCAACAGTTGTTCGTCGCCGCTGTACTGCACATCCAGACTGATAATGCCGGATGCTGGCCGGTCCGCGTCGGCGGTCCGCGCCAGCCAGTCCGGATCGCGGCCGAAGCCGGCGGACCAGTTCCACATCTGCACAAAAACCATCAAATCTTCGAAGTCAAAGCGGCCATCGGGGATTATCCGCAGGGCTGGCGGCTGACCGGCGGCGGGTCCGATCTCCTGCTCGCGCTGATAAACGCCCGCCTGCCAGATGCTGGTGAATTCTACCAGATCATCGAAATCGACTGACTCGGTTTCGACGTAATCGCCTAACAGTTTGACGCAATAAACGCTGGCAACCAGGTCCAGATCGCCGTCGGCCTGGCCGTTCTTGTTGCCGTCAAAAGGATCACCGGTGGCGTCCGTCAGATTGTCGCTGATCAGCAGCCGTACCGAATCGGCAGCGGTCAGTCCGACGGTTGGTTTTACCGTGACTGTAGCGGTAGCCTGATCGTAAGCGAATGTGGCGGGAATGTCGCCCTGGATGTCACCGACCAGCCGGATACCGGCCGGGAACGATTCCGGTTTCATCGGCAGGCTGAAGCGCAAACTGAAATTCCGGTACCAGGTGATCCGGGTCTGAGTGGCCGGTGACAACTCAGTCAGGATCGGCGGGGCCTGGTTATCGACATTCAGAAGTATGGTATCGCCGGTCCCGATCTGCCAGCCGTCAAACGGCGTCACCGCCAACAGCACCTGCACCTGTCGGTCGGGCAGATCGACGGCGGTCTGCCAGCCGACCGTGCCGTTATAGGCGGCGGGACCGATCCCGGTAGCGGCAGTGGCCAGTGTGGCGACCCGCCATTGGGCCGAACTGTCCAGATATTTGACGATCAGTTCGTAAACGTCACCGGTATTGTCTTCGATCAAATAGGGAATCGCAGCCAGGCCCGATAATTCCTGGGACGGATCATCGGTTTCCAGCACCAGGGTACCGACGTGATTGTCCAGGGGCCGCGGACCAGCCACTGTTTCTACGCTGCTGGTGCCATCGTCGGCGGTCAATTTCAACCAGACCTGAGACTGGTATCGATCGGGCAGGTCGGCAGCGCTTTGCCACTGGTACTTGTCCGGGTCGGCTGCCGTCGGCGGCTCGACGCTGGCCGGCTGCCACTGCAAGTTATCGGTGGAATAGAAAAAGCTAAACGTCAGCGCGTCATTCTCCGGATCGGTGGCCGTCACCCGGAACGGCACCGCGCCGTGTTTTTCCCCGGTCGTCAGCTCGAGCGTCAGCACTGGCGGCCGGTTTATCGATCGCACATAAACCAGGAAGGTATCGCAGCCGGTCAGCCCCGCCGGATCGCTGGCACAGATACTGAACTGCTCGGTGCGGCCGGGAGCACCGGGACCGGAATGGAAAATGAACCGGCGTTCTTCCGGATCGAAAACGACCAGTATCTTATCACCGCCGCTGATCGAATAATCCAAGCTGGCCGGCGGATCGCTGTCATCATAAACATAGTCGGCGGGATCGAGCGTCAGCGAATCATCTTCGGCAAAACTGGTGTCGGGGATGGCGGTCCAGCGCGGCGGACCGTTGGGCGTTACCGCAACCATGACGCTGCGGGCGCTCTCGTTACCGGTTTTGTCGCCGGCGCTGACGGCATAGAAATAGGTCTGGCCATTGGTCAGGCCGGTATCGGTAAATCCTGTGGCCGGGTGCGCAATCGCGGCCAGGAAATCGAGTTCGGACTGGTCATTCCCACGGTAGAGCGTATAGCCGATCAGGTCGCCTTCGCTGTTGGCCGTCCAGGTCAGCAGGGCCTGACGATCGCCACTTAAAACCTCCAGTCCGGCGGGGATTGCCGGCGGCGTGTTGTCGATCCGCGGGTGAATGCTGTCCGACCACAGGGCTCCGTACACTGCCCCTTGGTTGCCGATCGAACTTTCGTCATGGGCGACGGAACCGATACCTTCGATAAAATTCCAGTAACCGATCAGACCCGGTTCACCGGCCGGTTGAATCGAATTTTCCATGACCAGCGTAATCTCGGCCGGATCGAGAGCCCGGTTCCAGAGGATCAATTCATCGATCAGGCCGTCAAAGAAATCCTCGGGCGGCGACAGCGGCGATTTACCGCCGATATACAGCGGATCGGTGGTCGCGTTCAGGTTACCGGTGAGCGGAATCGAATTAGCCAGGACGCCGTTCAGATAAATGCTGGCGGCCGAACCGTCGTAACGGCCGACAATGAATGACCATTCGTTCAGCGGTGGCAGCGACATCGGTACCGAATTGACCTGATTATTGACGACAAATTCGAATTGGTCGCCTTCCGCTTCCAGGATGAACTGGTCGTCGTTAAGTCCCTTCTGCAGAATACGGTTATTGCCGTCCCAGGAGCGGGGATAAATCCAGGCGGCGATAGTAATAGCGGCAGTTGGATTCAATTCCATCCGGTCGGAAACTTCAACGTAATCGTCGACACCGTCAAAACTGAGGGAATAATCACCCTGGTGATAATCACCGCAATCGGTCAGGATAAAATCGGCCATATCGGTAACCATGTCCGACATCACCACCGCCGGGTCTGAATAACCGGCCAGATCATAACCATAATCGCAATCCGCCTCGCCACTGACGGGAGAGCCGGTTTGGTCGATAAACGCCCGGACGATATAGCCGTCGCCCGGCGACAAATTGGAGAACGAGTACAGATAGTCCTCTCCATCGTCAAGATTCACGGCCATGGGTGACTTTTTCAAATCCGGCGGATCAAGCTCGGGGTCACTGCCGGGATACCACAGTGATAAATACAGGGTACCGGTAATCGCGTGACTGACGCTGAAATATCCCTGGATCGCACCAGTACCGGTTTCAAATACACTCAGGTAACCGTTGCTCTGGTCCTGGCCGCGATTGCCGTAATGGTCGACCGCGATCACACGCACCTGACCGTACGCCAGCTTCCCTAGGGGGGCGGTAATGTCCGTGGCGCCGGCATTGGCGATGAAAGCGGTCTGTGTTTCAAATATGCCGCCGATCTCGGTGGCCATCAGAATTTGGACCGGTGCCGAATCGAAGGTCGGGTCGTCGGCGGTCCAGGTCACCGTGATCGTGCTGCCCTCGAGGTAGGTCTCGCCGCCATCCGGCACCAGCAGATCGACATAGGGAGTTTCACTGTCAATTTCAAAAACATCCGAAGCTGCACTGAAGACTGCGGTCGTGTCCATACCACCGGCGGGAGCACCTACCGTAATGTAATCGTCGATCAGATCCCATCCGATATTGCCGAAAGTATCTTTAACCAGGATTTTCAACAGGGCCAACCTGGTGTCAATCGACGGCATGGTCAGACTGGCGCCGCCGCTGTTGGGAAGCCCTTCCAGCAGGGCATTGAAGCTGCCGCCCGGGTCGGGGATAATCCCAAGTGTTACCGGATTTACGGCCAGATTCTGGTCGCCGGCAGTCCAGGCGGCCGAGACCATCTCCCACTGGGCGAATTTCTCTCCCCCGTTGGGAGCGGTCAACTCCACCCAGGGATCGGCGGCGTCAACTGCGAATTGATCGGAAACCCCGCTGACGGTCACGGTGGTATCACCGCCGGCGTCGCCGACACGGAAATAATCAGTGCTGTAATCATGACCCATGTTCCCGAAAGTGTCCACTGCCCGAAGCTCGACTAACATGAAATTCGTCCCCAGCGCCGGTGCGGTCAATTGGGCGGACCCGCTGTTGGGCTGATCCACCAGCACCGGGTCGTATTCGCCACCGATCGTCATCAGGAAACCGATTGAGATCAACGGCTCGTCCCCTTCATCACCGGCACTCCAGGTGACGGTAAACTGTTCCCCAAGCGCCAGATCGAGTCCAATGACGGGCCCCTGCCAGGCGATATACGGATCGCTGGCATCCACCGTGAAAACGGCCGATTCACCGGTGACCACCACCGTCGTGTCCGATTGGGCCGCCAGCAGTCCCGGCAGAATGAGCAATAATATGGCAAATAGCCGCCGCATCGATGCTTATTTCCGAAGCGTTCCCGGATAATCCTGTTGACGTTCCAGCAGGTAATTGGCGCGGGCGGTGCTGACTGTCCGCGCACAGCGAAAGCCCAGGTGATCACTATGGTCCCAGGACATCCACCAATCACCGTACCACCATACCCGGCATTCATAATCGCCCCAGCGCCATGCGCCGCCCTTGAATATCCTATTGGATAAATTACCGTATCCCCAGTTGGAGGTCCACTCGGTGACGTTTCCAGCCATATCATAGGCGCCGAAGGGGGAATAGCTGTCGGTGGTCTGAAAACCGTCATGGAGACCACCATCAAAGAAACCGACCGGAGTCAAACCATTATCATAGGGATCGCCGCTGTTGCTGTAATTCGCACGTGTGTTATCGATTGATTCACCCCAGGGATATTCCCAGCCGGTATTGCCGCGGGCGGTTTTTTCCCACTCTTCTTCGGTCGGCAGCCGTAACAGATAGTAGTCGGCAAATTTCCAGGCACCGAACCAAGTAACCCCCACGACCGGGAATTTCCCCCAGCCCTCCTCAACGATAAAAGTAGTGCCGTTCCAGCGAATCCGGTCGTTGTACATTTCGATCAACAGATAATCGCCCGGTCCGTAGTGTTCATCGCCACTGTAAAAACCGCGCACCTGATTACCATCGATCTGGCAGTCGCCGTTTTTCTGAAGATTGATCAGAAACTCGGCATATTGGGCGTTGGTCACCTCGTACTTCATAATTTCAAAATTATAGGACAGGTTGCGGGTTTCATCATCGGAACCGAAGGTGAAATCACCGGCGGGTACGACTACAAAATCAAAATTCACCTCGACAAATCGTCCGGTGGCAATCACCTTGACTCTGGTCTGTTCATTATACATGCCACCGAATTCGGCGCCCAGATTCCATTCAATATGTTTGCCGGTCCCGGCCATCACGCCATTGCCGGCGTCCCCGGAAATGAACCGGATCGGTTGGTAATTGGCACCGTCGTCGAAACTGACCTCCAATCCGACGTGGAAGTAGGTGAAAACAACATCCTCGGCCAGATCGTAATAGACATCGACGATCTTGGAACCATCGGTGCGTTGACCGGCGCTGACGTTGGTGACACTGGCCTGCTGCCCAGACAGCAAACCGATATTCAGCAGAATCATCAAATTAATTAACTTTTTCATAATAATTCCGGGGTTAAAGTTTTGCCAATTGACGGCATAATCGACCGCGCGATAGGATTGGATGGGAATGTAATAATAGTAATGGCCGATCGGCTTACCATACGATCACCTGCCCGCCCTGCCGGACATTCAGAATATCATTGTTGTAAACATCCCGGAGCGTGCTCTCCGGGGCGATTTTAATCTCAGTGCTGCCGGTCCGGCCGGTGTGTGCGAACCTGATCCGGGCCAGGATACCGGAGTCGGTAATTCCGGTTACGGTTCCACCGGCCACGGCGATATTCACGTCAAAAATGCCGTTCTGCCCGTCGGTGCTGATGAATTCCAGAATTTCACCGCTGCTCAATCCCAATAAATCGGACACTTCCGTTTTGATGCTGTACTCGTCCAGCGTCAGCATTCCCGGGTCATATTTCAGGACCAGCCGGAAGCCCAGCAGGTCGGTCACATCGACTGCCTTGACCGAAATGATGAAAGATGATCCGGAATCGAGGTAGACGTAGCCCGGTGAAACAATCAGCGCGGTGCCGTCCAGCGCATCGACCGAAAACAGTCTGACCGGCCATTTGTCCTCTTCGACATCGGAGGGATACTTGGAACGGACCTCAAACCGGTGCTGGCCATCCTCCAGACTGTGCAGTTCCAGGGTATGTATGCCGGTGGCGGAATTGTACTTCTGATTAGGGATGTTGTAATCCGGCAGCATTTCACCCGACATCCAGTCGGTCCAGGCGCTGTAACCGAAGCGGAACGAATACAGAATCCGGCTGGAATAGTCGTAGGCCGTATCGGGCCACATCAATTCATTGCTGTGGCGCCAGGCAAAGATT